>NZ_JNKX01000032.1:0-46027 GCF_000702225.1 Bacteroides sp. Ga6A2
GACCTACCTTGGACCTACCTTGGACCTACCTTGGACCTACCTTGGACCTACCTTGGACCTACCTTGGACCTACCTTGGACCTACCTTGGACCTACGAACAATTTCTGACGAAATTGTTCGTTACGACTCCTAAGTTGTCAATCGTGAATTGCCTCAGAATTTACAACTTTCTCTAACTATGAAAGCAATTTTGAATTATGAATTATGAATTGTGAATTATTCATTGTCAATTGCATTGTATCAATATACGCTTCGTCGAACCTTCCCCCTTGCTACCCTCTTGCTATCTCCTTGCTACCTCCTAGCTATCCCCTACCTAAAAAGGAGATTTTTTGCCATTTTCTGCATAATGATTCGCTTTGCGTCTGCATATTTTTACAGACTGCGGTTTTCAGAATAACAAAACAGAAAACGTCTTTCCTTTAAGTCAGGTTCAAAATACAGAAAAACGTTTTCTTGTTCAGGACCGGCGTATCATTCATTAAGCATTGGCATAACTGTGCATTCCGCCAAGCACATAGTTCACTCCGAAGTATGTCATCAGAATGGTGAGGAATGCCAAGAGCATATACCAATGGAAGAACTTTGGATTGCGCAGAATCTTGATGCTGTCGCTATGAAAGCCAACGCTATAGACCATGAAGGTTATAAGCGCCCAAACCTCTTTAGGGTCCCAAGCCCAATATCGCCCCCACGACACGTTTGCCCATACCGCACCAAGGAAGATTCCGATGCCAAGGAAGAAACATGCCGGATACATCATCACCTTGCTGAGTACGGTCAACTGCTCTACCTGCTCTTCGTTTCCGCCACGCATCATGCACAGAGCAAGGATTGCGTTGAACATCATGAAGGCAAAAAGAGCGTAGCTCATCATAATCATCGATACATGACTGCTGAGCCACGGCGACACAAGCACCGGCATCAGCGGAGTTATCTGCGGATTCATCTGACCGAGATAACTTACCAACAGAGTGAAGCCCGAAAGCAGGAATCCGAATGGCAGAACGAAAATGAAACGGCGATAGAGAGCACACGAGATAAGCAATACGCACAGAGCCACAAACTGCATTGTCTCGAATCCGTTGCTGAGCGGAATTCTGCCGCCGATATACCATCTCAGAACATATCCCAAAAGATGAAAGGCCGTTGATGCAAACAGAATTACAGAAAAGGCAACCGTAGCAAAACGCATTTTCTGCTTTTTCTTTAATCCGCAGTAAAGCAGATAGAAGAACGCCAAAAATCCCATCGTGAGGTTGAGCATGAACAGAATCTTGGTAAACGGCACGCGGTTATAGAACAATTCGGCATCGATTTTAGAATCGGAAAGCGGAGCAACGCTGCCATCCTTCGGGAGTGGTTTGACGAGCGTTCCGTTGTTCAGCATCAAGATGAGGGCGACTTTCTCGTCGAGTTCCTGAAGCTGCTTGAAACTCTTGCTATGCTTGTCGGTAATCTTGCCGTACAAGGCATTAAGCTTGTACTCCCTGCCAACGAACAAATCTTGCATACAAAGATATTTGTCTTCTGCGCCAAGTTCCTTTCGCAAGGCGGCATCCTTAACGTAAATCATCTTTACCTTCGACCAGTCCTCGGGATAAAGCATCGTGCTTACAACGATTTGTTCGGCACTCAAGCCCCTGAACGACGATTTTCCGGTTATCTTCTGAACAAAATCGAGGGCGAGTGTGTTGAACGGCACAACTCTGTCGTTATAAACCACCTGACGGCGCGCCATCTCATCGGCCTGCGCCCGTTTTACGGTTCGCGGAGCAAAAGCCGAAGCATTGGCAACAAAGAGCATCAGCACGAGCGAAAGAAAGCCTCTCTTCAATGCCGGATTCTTCAGCAGTTTGCGGAATCGGCAGTTTTTAGACAGAAGGACGAGAATCATCGACAAACCCAGAAGCAGATATCCGGCATAAGTTATGCCAGTTCCCCAAGGGTCGTAATTAACCGACAGCCAAGAGCCTTGCATATCTTCATCGTACGATGACTGGTAGAACCGATAGCCATCTTTCGCAAAAATATTGTTCATAGAGATGCGCACATTCTCATCGCCTACCGAAACATAACTGATGTAATCGGAAGGGGCTTCGGTTCCCTGATAGCACTCAACCACAAAACTGTCGAGCTCCATCTTGAAAGGCAGTCGCATCATCGAACCGCGGTCTGGAATGATGTATGAATCGGCTGGCATCTCCTTGCGAATGTGCAGCATGCCTTTGTTGCTCGCCAAAAAAGTGGTTAGCGCGCCAATAAGAATAACGATGAACGAGGCATGCAGCAATGCAACCGGAACTCTCCGCCATAAGCCTCTGACAACAAAAAGCACAACCGACAAAACAGCAAGCGCAGCCCACAAAGCGCAGAACCACGCCGTATGATAGACATTTTCTGTAACAAAACGAGTGCCATAGCTGTTCTCGACAAACGTTGCAACCGCAAGGACAACAACTATGACACTGTACAGAAAGACAATAGCTTTCTTAATCATCTTTTTAATATGCTTTGAAAAAATTGTTAGTCAGACGCTTAGCACCCATACACTCCATCTCGATGAGCCAGCCCGGACGGCACACAGGCGCAAGGGTTATGACCTTAGGAGTTGAAGGGAATCGCTCGTCGAACATTCGTTTTACAACGGCATAATCAGCCATATCGCGCAGATAGACAATCATTTGTCCCAAATCGTCGAAAGAACAGTCGGCCTCTTTCAGAAGAGCATCTACATTCTCCCACATTCTCTCTACCTGCTTTACGATGTTGCCGACGTGAACGACCTCGCCCTTGTTGTTTATGCTCGCCGTTCCGGAGATGAAAACATGGCGACGGTCGGCATAATCGACGTATGTTCCACGTTCGAAAGCAACGCCGTACTCGTATGTAGGATTAAGATGAGTTGGTGCATAAAGGAAGTTAATCTGTCCTTTTTCCAAGCCCGAAACAGCGTAGTGGTCGAGTTCGACAAGCACCTTGTGATTGGCATGTCTGCCGCCGATGCCCGTGCTGCTGATGTAATGCGTGTCAGAAGTCAAATTCTGCGTCTTGAAGACCTCGTTGCGAGCCTTAACCACACCGCCGTAGTTGTTGTCAATGTCGTGGACGAAGAACCATGTTCTGATGCAATCATCTGCCAGAGAGCAGCCAAGTTTCTGCAACTGAGCAACATAATCGACCAGCAGAGTGCGAGTCTGTTCTTCGGAATCCTTGCCGTCGGAATAGTTGTATCCACTCCAGATATGCCTGAAATCGCCGTGCTTTGCCACGAACATGCCGTTGCCGAGAGATTCAACCTCGACATCGGTCTGAAGATATGCCCACAGAGCGACCTTCGAGCCATTTAGAGGCGGCTGCTCTACAACCGAAACGGCACACTCAGGCTGCTTTTCGGCAATATCGAAAAGCGCATCGGTCTGCGTTGCCGAATCGCTCAGAAAATAGCGTTTGAACACGGGTTTCGCCTCCAATTCAGCAGCGACTCCGGCAAAAGCATCTGACACCGCACTCGCCTGCTCAACGAACGTCAGCATCGGGTTTTCCACATGAATCATCACATGATACTCATTCACACTGTTTTCAACTTCAAACTTAGAAATTTCTACAGATATATTTTTTCCTTGTTGCATCTAATTATATTCCTTTTTCTTATTGTTTCGACTATCTTTTTGCGCCCTCGTTTATCCAGTCGGCAATGAGTGCGCGCGTGGTTGTGCTGAGAACCTCGCCCGAGTGATTGTAGTGCCATTCCGAAGTAAAATCGTTGTCTGCCACAACGCGGTAGAACACCGATGCTTCGGCATTTCCGGGTTCAACCCTCTTCATCGAAGGCATTCGGCTCGACTGAACGCCCTGTCCGTCGTCGCCAACCAAGTACTTATAGCTTTTTCCTTCGGTAAGATAAAGTCCGCGAGCCGCAGTTGTGCTTGCTCCGTGGCAGTTTGCGCACGTTTTCGAAAAGACTTCGTTCTGAATGGCGTTGAACATTCCGACATCGAGCGTACCGACATCTGCCGTTGTCTGCTCTTCGTTTCCGGAATTCTGAATTTTGAAGAACGATGCCGCTTTCAGACGGATTCGGTCAACGGCACAGATTTCTATCGTCTCAATATCAGATTCAATGTTCGTCAGTTGGCAGTCGATGTTTCCGTCGGCATCGGGCACGAGAACTCGCTGAACGCTTGAATATTCGGCTCCGCCAGAAAATCCGGCGAGAACGATTTTATAGTTATCGGGCCACGAATCGTATCCAACCAACTTGCCGGTAACTCTTACCGTTCGTCCGTCGGAAGACGAATATGTTTTCGACTTAATGTCGCCGTCGTCGCACGAAGCGAAGGCAGCCGCCAGCAAAACCGACACAAAAATAAAACTTATTTTTTTCATTAACGAATGTTTAAGTTTAGAATGTGTACTGAAGCATAACTTTTGCCGAATGAACGGCAAGACCGAGGTCGTCGTTGTCGCGGTCGAGCTGAGTGTCGTGACCTGTTCGGCCTGTGTACTGATACATTGCCTGAAGTTTCAGTCCTGTGCCGCGGAAGAAGTAGTTAACGCCCACCGCAGGCATATTGATTGAGCCGTTGGCATCAAGTCCGTTACGGTTCATAAAGTCGTAGCGCAGAGCGAGTTGAGTGCGCGGAGCAACGAAATATCCGCCCTGAACATATCCGCCGATGTAGTCGAAACCCTCATCAATCTTCTGTCTTTCGGTAAAACCGACGTGCATATAGTAGAATTCTCCGCCCAGATAAAGTTTGTTCTTCAGCATAGCAAACTCAAGTCCGGCGCGAAAATCGTTTGTGCTCTCGCTTTCACTCTCAACATTGAGCGATGTCGATGCGGCAATCATGTACTTGTCCTCGTTCAATCGGTTTGGATTGCCCTGTGTTGCAGGCATCACGCCCTTTGGCATCAGACTGATTCTGCCTGCGTAGAGCAGAGACGGAATGTGCCAGTCGTCGCTAAATGTCTTTGTTGCCGAGTTGACCGAAGCACCCGTTCCGTTGAATACTCCGACCTCGTAGCCGAATTTTCCGCCCACAAGTCCGTGGATTTCTGCACCAAGGTCAAAGCCCGTTCCGATGTTAGGAGTTACAGCATTGAGCGAATATGGCAAGATGACTGTAGCGGTGAGCGATGTTGGAAGACTTGGCATCAGCGTCTCGCCAAGCGTTGTGAGATAAGCGTGCGAGAAAGGAGTCTTGAACTTACCTACGCGAACGCAAAACTCATCCTTAGCCTTAACGTCGAACCATGCCTGCTGCAAGATTCCGCTGCCGCTGCCAGCCGCATTTATCGAGAGATTGTAAGTAACCTTTCCGTATACTTTTCCGGTAAAACCGAGAACAGCGTAAGGCACGGCAAAGCCTGAATTTGCCACATTGTCCTGATTGTAAGCCTTGTCAAGACCTTCGTCGTCGTAATAGTTGAACGCCGCGCTGGTCTGCACAAGCATATATGGTTTAAAGGTGAATGCGCCGTCTTTCGATGCTATCTGAAAGCCCTTGCGCTCGCCTATCGAAACAATTCCGTTTTCTGTATCCTCGTCGTGTTGCGCAGCGGCTGTAAGAGTCATCGAAGCCATCAGCGCAATTGCAAATATTTTCTTCATTGTTTATTCTATTTATTTTATTGATTTTAAAGCGATTCCAAGAATGCGATGAGTGCCGAGCGATTGCTCTTGCTCATGTTCTTGAAGATGTTTTTGGAAGCCTCGCCTTCGCCTCCGTGCCACAGAATTGCCTCCTGAAGGCTGCGCGCGCGACCGTCGTGCAGGAAGTAAGTGTGTGCATTAACCTTCTCCTGAAGTCCGATTCCCCACAGCGGAGTTGTGCGCCATTCGTTGCCTCGCGCCAGACCACTCACATAGTTGTCGTTCAAGCCTACGCCCATGATTTCCGAACCCATGTCGTGCAGCAGATAGTCAGAATAAGGATGAATCGTCTGTCCGCCGAGCCAAGGAAGTTCCGTTCCATTCAAGAGCGTTGCGCCTCGCGGCTTTGTGTGGAGTGTTGTGACATGGCACAGATGGCATTTTGCCTGATAGAACATCTTCTCGCCCATGGCGACGTATTCGCGCTCTGAAATCTTCTTGCCATCATAATCCACCATCTTCGTCTTGCTTCCAAGGCGGCGAGCCGGAACGCCGAGTCCGTGCAGATAGTAATCAACATTTTCCATATCCTCGGTAGAGACATCGAGCCGGTCGTATGCCAAACCCATCATAGAGCCTTCCTGCATCTGAAGCTGACCTTCGCAAATCTTCTCTGGATAACGTGAATTTGTTGCGCCCATATCGCTCGAAAATCCCAGTTCGACAGTCAAATCGGCATGCTGAGCCTTGTTTCCGCTAAGTCCGAGTTGTCGTTTTCCGCGCTCGGTTATGTAGTTGCACCTACCGCTGATTCCGTATTCGGGATAGTTGCTTTTCTGTGCCAGAGCCTCAATCTCGTTAGGGTCGAGAGCCATCATCTGTCCCATTCCCACATGGCGCAGCGGAATTCTTACCGAGCAGAACAGTTCGTCGGGATTTATAGGGTCGCTGGTGTTGCCGTAGTTGGCGTACCAATCGGTTATGGTGTACTCAGGATAGCAGAGTTGATAAGCCTCGCCGTCAGGGAACGTGAAATCCTGATAATGCCAGCGGCACTGAAGCTTTCCCTCGGCGGTTACTCCGTAGATGCTCTGGTCGTGAATAACGCGTCCGTAATTCTGGAAGAATGCGCCATTCTTGCGGGTAACGTACACAAGCATAGACGAGAATCCGTATTCGCCCGAGCCGTAGACTGGCGTTCCGTCATCGTCAGTACCAACCTGAGTCCACAGCGCAGGCTTTGTTCTTCCGGCGTTGCGATGGCACGAACCGCATGAATATCCGGCATAAACAGGGCCGAGTCCCATGCTCTGCGTCATAAGGTCGTCGTAAAGTCCATCGCCCTTGATAAACCGCCTCTGATTGTCGGGTATGTTCGAAACCCAGTCGGCATCGGTATCGTAGGCATAACTTGAATTGACAAAAACCGTTGATGTTCCGGCACTTAGAGCGTAACCGTCGGGCACGTCAATATCCATAACATCCATGCTATCGTCCTCACAGGACGATAGCATGGCTAACAATATTATGGAAGAAAATAATATCTTCTTGTTTTTCATCTTTTATTTTATGGTACGAGCAACTCCATCCTTAAATATCAGGAACTCAAGTGTATGGAAACCTCTAACATTCTGTGCAGCGCCGATAGTCTCGCCTGCCTCGCCTTCTTCGGTAAACTCGCCTTCCCACTCAAGAGCCGAGAAGTCACCGTTCTTCAGAATATTGCCGATGGCATCTTGGTCGAGCGGCCATGAATCCATGTTAGGGTCGAGACCAAGTTCGGCAACCGGACCGAAGAGGAATGCCTCAGATGTCTCCCAAGGCTCGCGGGCAGCCTGCCAAGCAGATGCAGCCTTCTTGAAGTTGTCGTCTGTTCTGTTTGCATTAAGAGCCACAACTGCATCGCGAAGCGCTGTTGTCTTCTTTACCAAATCTGAATATGTTGTAAGAACCACATTGTCAACATAGTTTGCAACGATAAGTTTCAGGTCGGCATCAGCACCTTCGAGGTTTGTGAAGTAAGGCAAAAGTTTGTTTGTGAGGTCGGCATTGAGAGTTGCACAAGCATCCATTGCCTCGACAACGCTCTTATTTCCGATATGGCTGCGGAATGGAGCAACCATCGAACTAACCTTTGTGATGGCGTTGCTGATGTCGTTCTTTATTGTTGTGTAGAGAGCCTCGTCGTTCTTCTTCAAATATGAAGCGATAGAATTTTCAGCCTCTGCGCTTGTACGCGAACCGTTGAATGCGTTACGGATTGAATACAAGTTGTTTGTATAGTCGTCGATTGAGTGGTAACTGTACCATGACTCAACGGCATAGACAGCCTCGGTATACTTGCCCTTCTCCCAAAGGTCGCGTGGCTCGCCTATTTTTGCAGTTCCAACCTCATTTGAGATGTCGGCACAACCGTTGATAATCTCGGCAAGACAGTCGTTGTATGACTTGTACGAGCCTTTTGCGTTCTTGAATTCATCGGCATAGCCGTTAATCCATGCCTCGTTTAGGTCTGTTGCATCCTTGACAAGAAGATTTGCAACGGCAACAGTATATTTGTGCCAATTCTCTTCGTTGCCTGCGTATGCAGCCTCGTCGATTGAAATCTCCACCTCGGCAGTACCTTCAGGAAGAGTGTTCTCATTCTTATCATCATCAGAGCATGAAGTAATGCCCAATCCAAGGGCAACAAGCCCCATCAGAAGAAATTTGTTTTTCATTGATTTTTTATTTTTAAATTGTGTTGATTTTTCCGTTTATTTCGATGCCAGCCAACCTGTCCATGCCACGGCTACGGCAAATTCGTTTTCTGAGTTGTATGCTCCGCCGCCAATCTTGCGAGCCGTATAGTCAGCCTTAACCACAATCTGCGGAACTGGCTTCCAGTTTATGCCGGCAGTCCACATCGATGTCTTCAGACGGGCATCGGCAACGAGCGGCGCAACTACATCTTCCTGCGAGTTGTAATATTCATATCTCACAAAAGGGAATATAACCGGACAGTTATCGTTTCCGACAATGCCCTTTACGTTCAGACCAACCTCACCGCCGTAACTTACGGCTTTGTGCGCAATCGGAGCAGTTCGGCTGTAAGGCGATGCACTCGACAGTTTTCCGTTCTTCGAACTCAGTTTGCTACTGTTCGAGATGTTTCCCCATAGGAAGTTGCATCGTGCCGTAACATATCGGTTGATGTACTGCGCATCGGCACTGAAAATTCTGACCGGAACAACAAAATTGTAAGTCTGCTGCTTGTCTGAGTTTGATGCGGCATCCTTGCAATAGTAGAACGAACCGCCAAGTGTCAAGCCCGGAACTCCAACGTAATCCAATCGGGCAACGTATGCAGGGCTTGTAAAGTTGTCTTCCTCGAAGATTCCCTGACTTGCTCCTCCAGCCCAGTTGTTACGGTCGAATCCGTTGGCATTCAATCCCTCAACAACCTGAAGTTGATAGTCGAACGAGCCGTAGCCACGACCAAACTCGCCGAAAAACTCGACTCCTGTTTCGTGCCATGTGTTTGGAATTATCGTCGTCTCGCCTTCAGGGCGTGTTGTTCCGAAGAAGAAAATTGGCTCGTGACTTTTGTTGTTGCGTCCAACAGGCAGAACCATGTGTCCCACCCTGACATTGAACGCCGGATGAATCATTCGGGTTATGTGAAACTGCTCGATGGCAACCTCGCCACCCTTCTCAACCTCGGTTTCATACTCGCCGTTCTCTGTGTTCTCAATCTCGTAGGCTATTCCAGTGCCGCCCGATTCAAACTCAATCTCAGCACCGAGAATCCACTTCGAATTAAACTTATAGTCACCGGCAATAACAAAGCGAGGAATGCTTATCGAGCCTCTGTTCTTCTTAGCCGAGCCCTCGCTGCTGCCGTAGAAGCGGTTGTTTCCGTAATCCTTCCACGCCGCACGCATCTCGCCATATCCGCCAATGCGATATTTCGAATATCCGTCTTCACTTTCTCCGTTTTCCTGAGCATAGACCGTCATCGTTGCCATAGCTGCAACCATACCGAATGCTCCCAAGAATTTCTTAAAACTCTCCATAATTCAACTTAATTTTTCGAGTGCAAAAATAGTATGCTAAAAAACATAAAGCAATCACTAAAATTAGTGAAACGGATTTTCGCCGTCACTAATTTTAGTGATTTTCGTCAGATTATCGTGTGCGATACCAATATTCATTAAATAAAGGTTGCAAATAATGCAAACAAAATTTTTTGAATATACGAAATTTTATATTATTTTTGCCGAAGATTACGTTTTGGTTAAATAAACACAAAAATATAATAATGAATCTATACGTTCGTTTTTTTGATCAGGAAGTTGTAGTGCCTAATGTAGAGGCTGCACTCGAATTTCTTGAAAGCATACCTGAAGTAAGTTTAAAGAATGTGCAGAAAAAGCAACTTATCGACTTCGTAGAAGGTCCTAAAAGTTATCCATGCAGAATAAAGTTAAAAGGTCAAGTATATTTTCTTGTAATAAAGACAGAGGTTTCAACGCTCGAGGAGTTCAAGAAGAATGCAAATTCAAACTCAAGCGCATCTAATGCGCCAAAGGCGATGGCTCCGATTCCCAACGGAGACACATCTGTTAACCTTAGTGCATCGGATTTCCCTTACAGCGACCTTATCTCTACTGGTCCGAAACTTATTCCGAGCCGCGTAGACATTCTGATGGAAGAGAATCCGGGTTGGTACGAGTGCAAACTGATATTCAAGCGCGCCATTCCAAAGACAGACTACTCGCCTTTCAGATACGAAGACACTCAGTTCGTTGTTCAGCTAAAGGGCAAGAGCGGATTCGACTGCTACAGCCAGATGATTAACCATCTGAAGAACCGTCAGGACATCGACGCACGCAGCCAGTACCCATCAATGAAGGGAAACAACTTCTCGTTCAAGTTCCTTGGCGAACATGCCGTTGAATACTAAAGACACTTCTCACAGAACATAAAAAAAATCCCCAAGGATTACTCCGTCCTTGGGGATTTTTTTTAGTATCCGTGTAGTCCAGTTTACTTAAATACAAACTACATAAAAACCTGCTACTATTGCATTAACATTTTTCCTCACATTCATCACCTTCCGTTAAAACCAATATAACGGACCTTCGTATTTAGAAGCCTTAATCCTCCACTTCCTCGCCAAGAATTTTGGCAATGGCATCGCGCATATCGTAAACCATCTTGATGTACGATGAATACGTTATGTTGTCATACCGAGAAGTGACAAGCTCGCGCAGCGACAGATATGTGTACTGCGGATTCATGCTCGAAGAACAGTTGTCAATCTCTATCTCCTGAGGAAATCTGTCCATGTGGCTGTCCATCCATGCCACAAGTTTTTCTATTTCGTCCTTGCTGTATTTCGGCTTATATTCCATATTATATCAGCGATGCAATAATAATTCCGACGTAAGTCATGTTTACGGCGGCAACAACCATCTGCATATCGGAGTTTCGGTAGCCGTTTCGGTTATACTGACTCGAAACAAACGACACTCTGCCCATCTTCAGTATGATGTAATGAACGATGCTGTAACATATCAGTCCGATAATGATGCCTGCAAGCGCTCCGCACACTACATCGCCCGGATAATGAACTCCGAGATATATGCGTGAAAACGATGTAATCATTGCCCACACAAACATACTGAACGAAACTCTGAAGTCCTTGAACAACATCGTTATATATATGGCAACCGCAAATGTGTTGGCGGCATGGCTCGAGATAAAGCCATACAATCCACCGCGATAATTATCAACAGTATCTACCATATACATTATCATTGGGTCGTGCGTAGGACGAAAGCGCATGAAGTACGGCTTGCACAACGTCGATGCAAGCTGGTCAGCCAAAAGCACCGACAAAGCCAGAAACACGAAGATGACAGAGATATGCTTCATCTTGTTGTTTCTGATTATGGCAATGAGCAGCACTAACAGCGCTGGAATCCACGCAATGGTTGTTGAGATGTTTGCCATCACACGGTCCCAGAAGATTGAGTCACTTCCGTTTAGCGAAAGCAGAAGCTCGGTATCATATTGCTTAAGACTCTCGAGCATACGAATCAGATGATTTCAATGGTTGATATTCTTACCCAGCCTTTCTTTCCGTCCTCGAGATGGACTTCCTTCCACTCAATCATCGATGGGTCGTCAACATACACCTTCGTTCCGGCATGAATACTCAACACATCGGCACTATTGTCTGATGGCGCACCCTTCAGCGATGTGGCAGGAACAATAACGATGGCAGAACGACGCTTAATCAAGTTGTCCTGCTGAACGTAAGCGAAAATATTTGCCACAACAAAGAGCACAAAGAAGAAGATTCCTGAGAAGAATGCAATCTTTCGGAACAACTGATTTCCGTAGAAGATGAACACCAAAACCAAAAGCAAAGCCAACGAGAAACTTACGATTGCCGTCGTTGCCCATCCCTTAACGCTTGTGCTGAGAATGAGAGCCTTTGTCCAAGTAACAAAGAACATCTCGCTCTGCGGAGTAATCTTGTCAACGGTCTTGCTTCGGGCAAGGTCAAGATTAAACTTAATGTCAGCATCCGACGGGTCGAGCAGATACGCACGCTCGTAGTTCACAATCGCCTTGGCAATGTTGCCCGTGCGATAGTAGCTGTTGCCCAAGTTATAATAAAGAGCGGCACTTACTCGCTCTGTCTTGTATATCGAAGAATACAAGTCTATGGCATCCTTGTAACGTTCCTGCTGATAGGCTTCGTTAGCCTTTGCCATCGTAGCATCCTTTATAAACTTCTCAGCGTTTACAGTATCGCGGAGAGCCCATGAATTCTGGACTCCCGCAAGAATAAACAATATATATACTATTATCTGTTTCATTTGCTCAAAAGATTATCGAGTTTATTGATAATGTCCGATGCCTTGCCATACAAAGACTGCATCTTGTCGTCGGCATTGCCCGGTGCGAACTTGGCAAACTGGCACTCGTCGAGCACATCAACAAGTTCGTTGGCAACATCGGCAGAAACGCCTGCCTCGCTCAACTTGGCAATGATATTCTCCTTGGTCATATCTACTGTCGGAATGTTGAACTTATCGGCAACATATCCGCTAAGCGAGCGAAGTATCTCGTCGAAGAAGGCCTCGTCTTGTCTATTCATCATCTCGCTGGCAGCCTGAAGTCGCTTGTTGGCAAGTTTGCTTGCGCCCTTCTTGCGTTTCTTTGTTACGTTGGCGTTATCTGCCATTATTTTTCGTATAACGAAATATGCAATGATAAACACAACGAGCGGAATAATAAAGCCGAGATAGAACGTAAACGAGCCGAACAGATTGTCGTTTATCGGATACAAATCCTCGTCGCCGAGTTTTATAGAGTGGATATCGTCGTCGCGCTTCGTGTAATCGGCAGTTGCATTACTATTGCTTGTGCCATCACCCTTCTCAACATGAATGGTGAAGACTCTGCTTTTTACGGTCTTGTACCGCTTCGTCTTGAGGTCGAAATAAACGAACTCCACGGCCGGAATTGTGTATTCCCCCTTGCTTCGCGGAATGAACATATACTCGAAAGTCTTGTTTCCCTTCACGCCGTTCGGGGTGAGTTCGGTATTGTCTGTCACCTTAGGGTCGTATGCCTCCAGTTCGCTTGGCACTTCAACCTTCGGAGCTGTAAGAAGTTTCATGTTTCCGTTACCCTCTACGGTTATCTTCAGCGTAAGAGTCTCGTTCTCTTTCAGTTTCGTTGTATTCACTTCGCTCTTTATGTCGAAATCGCCAACTGCACCCGAGAAGTTATCTGGCTTGCTTGGCAACGGCATTACGTCGATGGTGATTTTCGGAGTAGGAATGAACTTTTTGACTGGAACTTTGCCATTTCCGTTGAGCATTGCATCAAACGGATCGTCAGAACCGTTATCCTGAAGAACGACTGCCTCTGCCTTCAAAGCAGGGATTTCGAGTTTGCCACTCTGCTGAGGGAAGAGAACATACTGCGACCACACACAAGTGTTGTAATTGATTCCGTTGCGTCGCTCAACCTCGAATGTCTTTTCCTTTGACAAAGGCACTTCCTGAGTGTGGAAGCCCTTCATATCTGGCATGTTGAGCGCAAACTGATTGAGTTCGACAAGGGTGTAAATCTTGTATGTAAGCAAGATGGCTTCCTGCTCATAGACCTTAGATTTGTTTACGGTCGTAACCACAAACAAATCCTTCTGTGTGATGGCATTTCCTGCCTTGCTTGCCTTTGTCGAAGAAGATGACGATGCACCAGCCGACGAACCGCTTCCAGCCGCATTGACCTTAACACTTGTTGTTGATGATGACGCAGGCTTGCCGTTTACCGAAGCCGAAGCCCCTGGAATAGTATATGTTCCAGGCTTCGTTGCCAATACGATATAAGTAAACTTTGTGCGTCCCTGTCGCGATGTCTTGCCATTTATCATGGTAATGCTCTGCGACGTGCTTTGGTTAGGACCACTAAGAATGTTCAGTCCACTAATGTTCTTCGGACCGTGGAAATGATTTACATCGACCGATTCAATAGTGTACTCTACCCTGAATTTATCTCCTACCGAAACCAATCCCGGCGCATAGATTTTGATTGTCTGCGCACCGGCATTGATTATCACACCAAAAATGATGCAAATTATAACGAATATTCTCTTCATACTATCTACTACCAGTTTTTCTCAAGACTACGACGGTTGCTCTGAACCCTCTGTTGCAACTTATTCTGAACATTTTTCTCGTCCTGCATTACAGCGTTCAGCATCTGCTTGGCATTCTGCTTAGTCATGCTGCTCTTCTGAGGTTCTTGTTGCTGCTGCTTCTTTTCTTCTTTCTTTTCCTCTTGCTTCTGCTGTTGCTGTTGTTGCTTCTTCTGTTCCTTCTTCTCGTCGTCCTTTTTCTGATTCTTAGTCTGCTTCTTGCAGAGAATGTAGTTGTAGCGTGCCTCATTGTCGTTAGGGTCGCAACGCAACGCTTTCTTATACATCTCGGCAGCCTGATTAAGGTTTCGCACACACTGAAGAACAACGCCCATGTTGTGATAAATCTTGGCGAGTTTAGTCTTGTTGTCTGTCATCTTCGAAGCCTTCTCAAACTGCTCGAATGCCTCCTTGCCTTTCTGCTGCAACAGGTATGCGTTTCCGAGATTGTAGACCGCCTCGACGTTATTGCTGTTCCGCTCAACTGCCTTGAGGTAGTATTTCTCCGCCTCGACAAAATTGCTATCTCTCATCATTCTGTTTCCCTTGCGGATATAGTCGCGGTCGGTCTGCGCCATGGCACATACCGGCAGAATCAGCATAATTATAATGAATATGAAAAATTTCTTCATGGTCATTTAGAGAATAATTTGAACTTCTTTGACAACGGATTCTTCTTTTCAAGAACGCAGATGTCGACTACAAGCAACACAAGCACAAGCAACGCAAATGCCTGAAACTGCTCGTCGTATTCAGAATAGATTGTACTCTCCATCTCACTCTTTGCCAACTTGCTGATTTCTGCGTTCAGTTCGTTCTGCGCCGAATTCGAGTTGTCAACGTGGATATACTTACCCTTGCCCGACTGCGCAATCTGACGGCACATCTCCTCATTCAGACGGGTGATAACCGTATTGCCCGAATGGTCGGTCATATATCCGCCATTTCCATCGGGAATACGAGCACCGCTGGCATCACCAATACCCAAGATGTAGATGTTTATGCCTTTCTTCTGAGCCTCTCTTGCAGCCTCGATTGCTCCGCCTTCGTTGTCCTCGCCATCGGTAATAAGGATGATGGCTCGACCAACCTTGTCGTTCTTCGAGAAACTGCCAGATGCAATATTTATGGCTTTCTTTATATCTGTTCCCTGAAGGTTTATGAGCGAAGGATTAGCCCCGTCGAGGAACATTTTAGCCGAAACATAATCGGCAGTCATAGGCAACTGAGTGAAAGCATCGCCGGCAAAAAGCACGAGTCCGACTTTGTCGTTATCCATGTTGTCGACAAGTTTCGACACAATCATCTTGGCACGTTCCAGACGGTTTGGCGAAACATCCTCTGCCATCATCGAGTTCGAGATATCCATGCAAATCATCGCCTCGATGCCACTTCGCTTAACCGTATCCATCTTTGAACCGAACTGCGGACGCGCCAGCATCACGATAACAAGTGCCAACGCCACGCACACCAGCCAAAACTTTACATCAGGACGGTATGACGAATAGTCAATCATCAATTGCTTCAGCAAATTCCATTCGCCGTATTTTGCCATACGGCGTTTCTTATGCCAGTTCGAAAGATAATACAATGCAATCAAAACTGGTATAATAAAAAGTATATACAGATAAGTAGAATCTTCAAATCGAAACATTGTACACTTGTTTATGGAATTCTTTTTAATATTGTGTTACGCAACAGCAACTCGGCAAATATGCAGAAGAATGCTATCCATGCAAACAACTGATACGACTCGCTGCGCTTGCTGTATTCCTTAACACTCAACTTTGTTTTCTCAAGTTTGTCGATATCCTTGTAAATCTGCTCAAGTTGCTCCTTAGATGTGGCACGATAGTACGCTCCGTCGGTAGCGGTTGCGATATCTGTAAGCGTCTTCTCATCAATATCAACAGGCACGTTGACATACTGGATTCCAGCACCAGTATCCATCGGGAATGGAGCATACCCAACCGAGCCAACACCGATGGTATAGACTCTGACCCCAAGACTCTTGGCAATCTCGGCAGCCGTAGCCGGAGAGATATCGCCTCGGTTGTTAGAACCATCGGTCAACAAGATGATAACCTTGCTCTTAGCCTTGCTGTCCTGAAGACGGCTCACACCTGTAGCAATACCCATACCGATGGCTGTACCATCCTCAATCATACCGCGCTGCGCGATGTCGCATTGCACGTTGTTGAAGAGATTGAGCAGAACGTTATGGTCGGTCGTCATCGGACATTGGGTGAAACTCTCGCCGGCAAATATTGCCAGACCGATATTGTCGTTCGGACGGCTGTTGATGAACTCGGCAGCCACCTCCTTAGCCGCCTCGATGCGGTTCGGCTTCAAGTCCTCGGCAAGCATACTCGTACTCACGTCCATACACATCATGATATCGATTCCTTCGACATCCGACTCACTCCAACTGTTGCGGGTCTGAGGGCGCGCCAGAACGCATATCAGCATAACGAACGCTATAATGCGCAAGACGAACGGCACATGCACCAGATACTCCTTATAACTGCGCGGAGCGAACTCGAACATGTGTGTATCTGACACCTGCAATGTAGGTTCAGACTTCTTGCTTCGGAGCAGATACCACAAGATGTACGGTATCAGCAGTATGAGCAGAAAAAAATATTCTGAATTTGCAAAAGTCATTTCAAATTAGTTATAAAGATTGTAAATAATATAGATGATGTAGCACAATCCTGCTGCCGAAAGGGCTGCAAGCACAACCATAGCCGCAAGCATGAAGTACTTGCTCTTTTTGGTCTTTGCCTCCTCAACTATAATTACCTTTGGCTTGGTATCCTCAAGCGTCTCTTCAATCTTAGTCTCGTTAATGTATTTTACTGCATTAACCAAATTCTTGTCATTCTCATCAATAACAACCTCATACTTTGCAAACTTCACAAGGTCGGCAGTCATGAAAAGGTCGCGAAGTTCGTCCAGAGCCTTGTCGTCGTGCATCTCCGTGAGTTTGGCGATGATCTCGCCCGATGTCATCTCGAGCGCACTAAAGTTGTAACGCTCCTTTATGTACTCACGAATAACATCGGTAAGTTTGGTGAAATAGTCCTTGCTGTCAACCGATGCATCGACATTTTTGATGCTCTGAATCTGCGCCATAGCCTTCTGATGAGCCGGAATCTTTGGTTCAACCTTTATTCGGCGGATAATCGGCTTGTTCTGCTTGAAGTTTATGAAGAGGTATGCAATAATAACGACTACCACAATCAGAAGCAGCGACACATAGAATATTCCCGCCCAGTCGTCCCACGAGAATGGAACAACCATCGTGGGCTTTGGACCGAAGAATTTCTCAGGATGAAGCGTATCAACAGGAATAGACAGGACCTTGAGCACCAGTCTGTTGGTCTTGTACTCCTGATTTCCGACCTTTACCACCATCTCTGGAATGGAATACAAAGCCGAATCCCACGCTGTGATGATGTAGTTCTGCGTCAAGCGCATTCTTGTACCATCATTCAAGTAGGCCGTATCCATCTTTTCCTTCTCAACCAATTCAATACCTTCTGCCACCGGCACGGAGTCGTTGAACTCAGGGAAAATAGCCTTCTGCGACTTGTTGAGCGTAACCTCAAGACGAATCTTTGTCTGCTGACCAATCAGCATCTGCAAGGAATCAATCTTCGATGTTACCTGCACCTGAGCCATAGCCGATGAGCCGACAAGCACGGCAATCAACACAGCACAAAGTCTATTTAGAATATTGTTTCTCATTTGCTAATTTCGTTTTGCGAACAGGTTCATCAAAGCCTTTACATAGTCGCCGTCGGTACGGATAGACACAGAATCAACGTTGCTCTTTGTAAATGTCTCGGCAAGCTTACGCTGATTTCTAATCCACCATTGTCTGTGCGCATCGCGCACCTTCTTTGATGATGTGTCTACATACTGCTCGTAACCTGTTTCGGCATCGCGTACCTTTATCAGTCCAACATCTGGCAACTCGGCTATGCGTTGGTCGTACAACTGAATTGCCACGACATCGTGCTTGCGGTTTGCAATCGTAAGCACCTGACTGTAGTCGTTACTGTCAATAAAATCGCTGAGCAAGAATGCTGTGCACTTGCGTTTCATTACATTGCTCAGATATTCGAGAGCCAGCTTCAAGTCTGTCTTGTTGCTCTCCGGCTCGAAACTTATCAGTTCGCGTATTATGTACAATATGTGCTTACGGCCTTTTTTCGGCGGAATGAACTTCTCGATTTTGTCCGAGAAGAATATCACACCAATCTTATCGTTGTTCTGAATTGCAGAAAAAGCAATTGTCGCAGCAATCTCCGTAGCCATGTCCTTCTTCATCATGTTCTTTGTTCCGAAGACAAGGCTCGAAGACACGTCGACCATAAGCATCACAGTTAGCTCACGTTCCTCCTCAAAGACTTTAACAAAAGGCTTGTCGAATCGGGCTGTCACATTCCAGTCGATGTCGCGGATATCGTCGCCAAACTGATATTCGCGCACCTCTGCAAACGACATACCCCTACCCTTGAAGGCTGAGTGATACTCGCCCGCAAAGATATTGTTAGACAAACCACGTGTCTTTATCTCAATACGGCGGACACGCTGTAAAATCTCACTTGTTTCCATTCAATTAAGGAACTTGAACCTGATTAAGAATCTTAGTTACAATATCGTCAGAAGTAACGTTATTAGCCTCTGCCTCGTATGTGATACCGATACGATGGCGCAATACATCGTGAGCAACGGCACGGACATCCTCTGGAATTACGTAGCCACGGCGCTGGATGAATGCGTATGCTCTTGATGCAAGGCATAAGCTTATTGACGCACGAGGAGAACCACCGAATGAGATGAAGTTCTTGATATCCTCCATGCCATACTTCTCAGGGAATCGGGTTGCAAAGATAATATCTGCAATATATTTCTGAATCTTCTCGTCGATATAAACCTTCTTAACAACCTCGCGAGCCTTAAGAATCTCGTCGGTAGAAAGGATTGGAGAAACCTCCTGCTTGTCGCCGTTAATCATGGCGCGCATAATCTGCATCTCCTCCTCTATCTTTGGATAAGTGATTACTACCTTCAGCATGAAACGGTCCATCTGTGCCTCTGGCAACGTGTATGTACCTTCCTGCTCTACTGGGTTCTGTGTTGCCAATACAAGGAATGGCTTTGGCAAGTTAAATGTCTCCTTACCAAGAGTTACCTGACGCTCCTGCATCGCCTCAAGAAGTGCAGACTGCACCTTAGCCGGAGCACGGTTAATCTCATCGGCAAGCACAAAGTTTGCGAAGATAGGACCGCGGTTTGCGATGAACTTGCCTTCTGTCTGGCTGTAAATCATTGTACCGATAACATCGGCAGGCAACAAATCGGGAGTGAACTGAACTCGACTGAACTGTCCGCTTACGAGGTTTGCCAATGTCTTAATTGCCAATGTCTTAGCCAATCCAGGAACGCCTTCGAGAAGAACGTGTCCATTTGACAACAAACCAATCAACAAAGACTCTACAAGGTGAGTCTGACCAACAATAACCTGATTCATACCAGCCTTCAGGCTGGTAACGAATGCGCTCTGCGCCTCAATTTCAGCGTTAAGAGCCCTGATATCTATAGATTCTGCCATAATTCTTATTTATTTTTTGTGCAAATTTACATTTTATTTCCAATAACGACGAAATTACACTATTATTTTAACTTTACTTAACAGGTTCGAGCTTTGGAATAGCCAAAACCGTACCTTTATTTACCTTATTTGCATCCTTAATTTTGTTCAGTTTTACTATGTACGATGCACATTCTGCCGAACCGTATTCCTGCTCGGCAATCTTAAGGAGCGACTCGCCGTTCTTCAGTTCGTGATAGCGTTTTATGCCCACGACCTTGAACTTATAGTCGGAGCATGACGCAAAGGTTGCGTACTTTTTACCCTTCGGCTCCTCTTCGGCGGCTGCCTGCTCCTTCTCTTTCTTCTGACTTTCCTGCAACTGTTTCTTTTCGCGTTTCAGTTTGTCGGCCTCCTGCTGAGCAGCCTTCATAGTTTCCTGAGCATTCTGCAACAACGGAACGTACAGTTCTTTCGTCTGCTTCTCGCCTGCGCTCTTGCCTGTAAATCTTCCGATGAAGAAGAACAAGATACAAACAATAACAGAAATAGCAACTACAATCCAAATCTTCTTGTCGGCAAAGAAATTGCTTTCTTCTTCCAACTCGACAATTCGGCTTGGGCGCGGTGCAGCAGTCGGACTTGCAGCATTAGAATCCGCTTGCCTGGAATGGACAGGTTCTGATGCCGCATTTCCAGCAGACTGCAAAGGCTTGTCTTGCTGAAGAACGGCATTATTTGCAGCAGAATCAGCGTTCCTTTCTTCTATTTTTTCTGAAGATGGAGCGACATCATTCTGCACATTTTCTACATTTTGAGATGCTACGGTCTGCTGCTCAACAGGCTTGCTTTCGACAACCGGAGCAACCGATGGCTTTTCCGCATGCTCAGTCTTTGGCTCGACAGACTGTGGAGCGATATTTTCGGTTGATGATGCGTTGTCATCGGCACCGACCATAGTCTTTCTTTCCACGACAACCACATTTGGCGATGGTTGCGCAATTTCCTGCTTCGTTTCAGAAAGCGAGGAAGATGTGTTTTCATTTTTAGGGTGAAGCGGCTGAATTCTGATAACCTTAACTTCACGTTTAGATTTCTCGGACATCACGGTTATAACTTTCTTTTGTTTTTCAATAGCAGGCTTCTCTTCTGAAGCGATATTTATTTGGTTTTCAGGTTCTTCTTCGTTTTCCGCGATAATCTTAACAGATTCGTCTGCCACCGCTTCGGCAGAATGGTTTTCCTCCGGTTTCTGCTCGGAAATCTCTGCCGATGGAGTATTCTGAATTTCCGCGTTGTCAATGCCGTCAGCAGGACTCACGATTGTAAAATCCGAATCGTCCTCGGTTGCTGTCATCTCGTTTGCAGATGCAGTATCAACAATGTTTTCGTCTGTTTCGTCGAATACATCGTCGTCCGAATCGTCATCATCGCCATAAACGATATTGGTATTCTGTCCGATAAGGTTTGCCACCTCGTCGGAAACGATTTTAGTCGTAGTAAAGTCGGCAAACGGACGGTTCACTTGCTGTTTCAATCCGTTTTCGGGAACGAACGTAATCTTTGTATGTCCCGAAATCTCGAAACGCTCCCCTGTCGACACATTTATGCTTTCCCTGCTTTCCACATTTACAAGCTTGAATGTGCCGAGTCCCTTTATCTTAACAATACGATCCTGTTCAAGTCCTTCAAGTATTACATCAAAGAAAGTGCTAATAAACACCTTTGCATCATTCTTCGTAATCTTGTGCCTATCCATAAGGACCGTACACAGATCGCTAACCAAAAGTTTGTTATTATCACTCATTTTTTATTTTTTGAATTTTATTTTCACCGAAGGATAAGGTTTGAAGCCGACCACGAGTTTTGGCGGAACAAGCATCCGCTCCTTGCTTGTTGGGTTAACGATTATCCTCTCCTTCTTTTTCTTGACTTCGAATGTTCCAAAATTCGGTACTGTTATGGATGATTCAGAAATCAGCTTTTCGGCAAACTCCTCGGTAAAGGATTTCTGCAACTCGGCAGCATCCTTCGCGCTATAGCCCAGCCGATTGGCCATTTCTGTTATGAATTCCTTGTTATTCACGTTCTAAAGTTTTTCAACATTGCCGTACAAATCAAAGTCATCGGCTGATGTTATGTGTACATTATAGAATTTTCCAATCTCCAGTTTGCTATCATCTGATTTAATCAGCACCTCGGTATCAACATCAGGCGAGTCGTATTGCGTTCTGCCAATATAGTAATCGCCTTCAAGACGGTCGATAATCACCTTGTAAGTGTTTCCGACTTTCTTTTCGTTGAGTTCGGCAGATATTTCCTGCTGAATAGCCATCAACTCGTCAAGGCGTCTCTGCTTAACATCTTCAGGAACATCGTCCTCGTAGTTCTCGCCAGAGAACGTGCCTTCCTCGGCTGAATATGCGAACGCTCCCATTCTGTCGAAGCGTGCCCAGCGGACAAATTCCTTCAGTTCCTCGAAATCCTCTTCTGTTTCGCCCGGGAAGCCAACCATCAAGGTTGTTCTGAGCGTCAGTCCCGGAACTTGCTCGCGGAACTTAGTTATCAAGTCGTATGTCTGCTGCTTGGTTACATTACGCTTCATTCGCGTAAGCATATTGTCGCTTATGTGCTGAAGCGCGATGTCCATATACTTGCACACGTTGTCCTTCTCGCGCATAACTCTGAACAAATCCTCTGGGAAATGTGCAGGATATGCGTAGTGAAGCCTTATCCACTTTACGCCATCTATTTCTGAAATCCTTTCAATGAGTTCGGCAATCTTCTGCTCGTGATACAGGTCGATGCCGTAGTATGTCAGTTCCTGAGCAATTACCTGAAATTCGCAAACGCCTTCAGCCACAAGTTTTTTTACCTCATCGAGAATATCCTCGATTGGACGTGACTGATGCGCGCCCGTGATTATCGGGATAGCACAATAAGCGCAATGGCGGTCGCAGCCTTCCGAAATCTTCAGATATGCGTAGTGCGACGGGGTTGTAAGAACACGTTCGTTGCGCAGTTCGTGCTTGTACTCCTTGCCCAAATCCTCAAGCAGGTTTGTCCAGTTAAACTTACCGTAGAACTTGTCAACCTGAGGGATTTCCTGCTTCAGTTCCTCGAAATATCTTTCTGAAAGACAGCCCATAACATACAGTTTCTTAAGTCTGCCTTCTTCCTTTGCCTGACAGAACTCGAGAATCATGTTTACAGACTCCTCCTTTGCATCGCCAATAAATCCGCATGTATTTATCACGGCAATCTCTCCCTGCGGATTGTCTGAATCGTGGGTTACACGATAGCCGTAATTCTTGAGCTGGCGCATAAGTTTCTCCGAATCGACAAGATTCTTCGAACAGCCCAGACTTATTATATCAACTGTGTTACGTTTCATAAAGAATGACCTCCGAAAAGGGAATCGACAAACTCTTTCTTGTTAAATGGCTGCAAATCATCAATGCCCTCGCCAAGACCGATATACTTGACTGGCACTTTTAGTTGGTCGGAAATACCGATAACTACACCACCCTTGGCTGTTCCGTCCAATTTTGTTATGGCAAGCGATGTAACCTCGGTTGCCTTTGAGAATTGTTCAGCCTGAGAAAAGGCATTCTGACCTGTTGAGCCGTCGAGAACAAGAAGCACCTCGTTAGGAGCATCGTCGACAACCTTCTTCATAACGTTTTTAATCTTTGTAAGCTCGTTCATCAGGTTAATCTTGTTGTGCAGACGGCCTGCCGTATCGATTATTACCACATCGGCATTATTTGCCACGGCAGAACTAAGCGTATCGAACGCTACAGAAGCCGGATCGGCACCCATCTGCTGTTTGATTACCGGGCAGCCTATGCGCTCGCCCCAGATGCACAACTGCTCGACGGCAGCGGCACGGAATGTATCGGCAGCACCAAGATATACATTCAGTCCTGCCTTCTTGAACTGCGCTGCGAGTTTTCCGATTGTCGTTGTCTTGCCAACGCCGTTAACTCCTACAACAAGAATGACATAAGGACGTTTAGTTGTTTCAGAAAGATTGAAGCCCTCGACATCCGAAGTGTTGTTTTCAGAAAGAAGGTCGGCAATTTCCTCGCGAAGAACGTTTCCAAGTTCCTCGGTTCCAACATATTTGTCGCGAGCCACACGCTCCTCAATGCGCTTGATAATCTTCAGCGTCGTATCTACTCCGACATCTGAAGTAATAAGCACCTCCTCCAAGTTATCGAGCACGTCGTCATCAACCTTGCTCTTCCCTACAACCGCACGCGTAAGCTTATCGAAGAAACTGTTTTTGGTCTTAGACAGACCTTTATCCAACGTTTCCTTCTTATCCTTACTGAAAAAACTAAAAAATCCCATAAAGCATATTATTTTAGTCTACAAAGATATAACAAGAAACTGAAATAACGAAAAACTATTTGCTAAAAAAACTAAAAAAGCCTTCCCCATATTGCATAGGGAAGGCCTTTGATGGTATGTTAATGTTATTATTTCTTAAAGAAATCCTTAACAGCCTCGTTAGGAACCATCTGCTCATCAAAAACGTAAGCACCAGTCTTAGGTGACTTAACCATCTTGATGACCTTTGTATATGAACGACCCTCTTTCTTACCAGTCTGAAGGGTTGCAACTACTTTCTTTGCCATTTTGTTATAGTTTCAAAAATTACTTAATTTCCTTGTGAACTGTAACTCTCTTAAGGATAGGATTATACTTCTTAAGCTCCAATCTCTCTGGAGTATTCTTTCTGTTCTTTGTAGTGATGTAGCGAGATGTGCCTGAAAGGCCGCTCTCCTTCATTTCAGTACATTCAAGAATTACCTGAACTCTGTTTCCTTTAGCTTTCTTTGCCATAAGTCTTCCTCCTTACTTTTTTAAGCGATTACTTTAATGCTTTTCCAATCACAATAGCCCTTAGATACAGCTTCCTTCAAAGCAGCGTCAAGACCTACCTTGTTAATCAAACGAAGGCCTGCAGCACTGATGTTCAAGCTAATCCAGCAATCCTGCTCTACATAGTAGAACTTCTTAGTGAACAAGTTCACGTCAAATGTTCTCTTAGTTCTAAGCTTTGAGTGCGCAACATTGTTGCCAATCATAGCCTTCTTACCTGTAATTTGACAAATTTTTGACATTTTATATCTATTTTTATAGTTTCAACATGAGTCTATCTCAAACAGGGTGCAAAATTATATGTTTTTTTTCAAATATCCAAATAATTCAGCAAATATTTGAATCTCAGTCCTCTTTTTGACGACTTATCAACAATTCTTTTAACATTGTAAGCGCAACTGCCGCCGCTCTTGCCATGTTCTTTTCTCTACCATCGTTATCCTCAAGTTTGCGGACAATGACATCGTACTGATCGCCAACGGCAATCCAGATTGTTCCTACAGGATTCTCTGCCGTTCCGCCGCCAGGACCTGCAAAGCCTGTTACAGCAACGCCATAGGTCGTATCCATCAGACGGCGAACGCCCTCAACCATCTCTCTGGCTGTCTGTTCGCTCACTTCGGTATATTTGTCGATAGTTTCCTGCCTTACGCCCAAGACGTTAATCTTAATCTCGTTTGTATAGCTTATTACTCCGCCCTTGAAGAAGTGAGAACTTCCCGGAAAGGTGGTAATTGCGCTCGAAATCATTCCGCCTGTGCAACTCTCGGCCGTAGAGAGTGTCTCGTCATTCTTCCACAGCAGCAGGTTTATTTCCTTGCTTATAGCCTTAATTTCTATATCCATGGTTATATTGTTACTCTTGAATAAGCCGGTTTGTCGATGCTACAGAAATCCTTGTCAAGATATTTGAAATATCCGGTTATGCCAATCATAGCGGCATTATCTGTAGTATATCCGAACTTTGGTATGTAAATATTCCACTTGTACTTGTCGGCATGTTCGTGGAAGGCATTTCGCAATCCGCTGTTAGCCGATACGCCTCCGGCAACAGCCACATGCTTGATTTTCGTATCCTTTACGGCCTTGCGGAGTTTTGCCATAAGAATGTCGACGATAGTACGTTCGAGCGATGCCGCAAGGTCTTCCTTGTGATGTTCGATAAAATCAGGATCGTCCTGCATCCACTCTCTGAGAGAGTAAAGGAACGATGTCTTCAGACCGCTGAAACTGTAGTCGTAGCCCGGAATCTGAGGTTTTGCAAACGAATAAGCCTCGGGGTTACCCTGACGAGCCAAACGGTCGATTATCGGACCGCCCGGATAGCCGAGTCCCATCACCTTCGAGCACTTGTCGATAGCCTCGCCAGCCGCATCGTCGATGGTCTGACCAAGGATTTCCATATCCTTGTAACTATTAACCTTTACAATCTGCGAATTTCCGCCGGAAACCAGAAGGCAGAGGAACGGAAACGGCGGATGATTCTGGTCGTCGTCGCTCTCTTTTATAAAATGCGCAAGGATATGTCCCTGCAAATGGTTCACATCGATAAGCGGAATATTAAGTCCGCGGGCAAAGCCCTTGGCGAAAGACACGCCTACGAGCAGAGAACCCATCAAGCCCGGACCGCGAGTGAAAGCAACTGCATTGAGTTGTTCTTTTGTTATTCCGGCCTTTTTAAGAGCCTGATCGACAACAGGAACGATATTCTGCTGATGCGCTCTCGAAGCCAACTCGGGAACCACTCCTCCGTAAGCCTCGTGTACAGCCTGCGATGCCGTAACGTTGCTCAGCAATACTCCGTCGCGCAAGACGGCAGCAGAAGTATCGTCGCAGCTTGACTCTATGCCCAATATATAAATATGTTCTGAATCCATTTTGCCTTTAACTACTAATGTGTTAGAATCTCAAGACCGTTCTCAGTCATTACGAAATGATGTTCGAACTGTGCGCTTGGCAGTTCATCTTCTGTTACGACCGTCCAGCCGTCTGCCTCATCGATGAACACCTCGTATGTGCCCATGTTAATCATCGGCTCGATAGTGAATGTCATTCCCGGAACGAGCAGCATACCTGTGCCCTTGCGTCCGTAGTGCTCAACGTCGGGATCTTCGTGGAACTCGCATCCGCAGCCATGACCGCAAAGGTCTCTCACCACGGTAAAACCGTTTTTATGAGCGTGCTTCGCGATGGCGTTGCCCACATCGCCAACAAAGCAATATGGCTTGCAAGCCTCCATGCCCACTTCGAGACATTCCTTTGCCACGCGGACAAGTTTCTCCTTCTCGGGCGATGTCTTGCCGATGATGAACATACGGCTTGCATCAGCGAAATATCCGTCGAGAATCGTTGTGCAATCAACGTTAATGATGTCGCCCTCTTCGAGCACATCCTCCTCGCACGGAATGCCGTGACAAACCACCTCGTTTATCGAAGTACAGCAACTCTTCGGAAAGCCCTCATAATTAAGGCAAGCCGGAATTGCGCCATGCGAGACTGTGAAATCGTGCACCAGATTGTCTATCTCGAGAGTAGACATTCCGGCATGTATCTTTTCGGCAACAAGATCGAGAACCGCCGTGTTTATGACACCTGCGCGTCGTATTCCCTCAATCTGCTCCGGAGTTTTTATTAGTTCTCTTGTTGGGACGAGTTTTCCTTTGTTCTGCCAGAAAAGTATTCTCTTGTCCATCTCGGTCAGTTCCTGACCTTTATTAACATGCCAATTTCTTGGATTTTTCTTTAAAAACATCTCTAAAATTATTTTCAGCTGCAAAGATAGTTGTTTTTTTAATCTTTTGATGTTCTATGGCATAAAAAAATGTCAAGACACGCCGATTGCAAATAGCCGTCTCTGCAAGTTATCCTTTATTTCAGTTTAAGAACGTCGCCCACCCTGAGCGTGTAGTTCTTGCCCTTTCCGTTAAGTTTGTAGAGCGCGCTGAGGGTGATGCCGAAGCGTTGCGATATTGAATACATCGAGTCGTTCGGCTTTACGACATATTCTTTCTGAGTGCCCGAATACGAATTCTTCTTCTTTTCGAGATAGATGAACATTCCCGGCTCGAGTTCCTCATCATCGCCAAGAAGTTCGTTGTCGCGTGCCAGAAGGAAGCGCGAGCGTTTCATGCTCTTCTCCAGACTTCTGAACGTGTCGCCTTTCTTGACCTTAATGCAATAGCAGTCGTTGTTCTTGTATATTGTATGATCGAAGCCAGAGCCTGTAAAATCGACCGCCGTTGTAGATTTCCTTGCCGTAGCCTTCGGTGCTTCCTTCTTGCCTCTGTGCGATGCCGTGGCTGTTGCTGCTGGCTTTGAGGCTTTCTTGGCTGTCTTCTCGCCAGATGACTTCGGAGACATAGAATGAGTTATGTTCTTTATTGCCGTTTTCCACGAAGAGCCAGCCTTGTGCTGACTTGTCTGCGGCTTATGCGGAGTATTCTTCGTTGTATTCTGAGCACCTACGCGCGCATATTCCTCCTCGTAATTCGTAATCGGTCTTTGGTCTTGCGTCTCCTGCAACTTTGGCGACGACGTGGCCAGAGAATAGGCCGACTGCTCGTTGTTAGAAGCCGAAATGCCAGTCATCTCCTCTTCAATCTCCTTTGCCGATTCTATATGGTCGAGTTTGTCAAGTTCATAGAGTTCAATCAGATTTATAAGCATCGAGGCATATTTCGGATTTGTGGCATATCCGCATTGTTTAAGACCGTTTGCCCATCCTTTGTAGTCAGTACGCTTCAGGTCGAACAGTTTTGCATAGCGCGAACGTCCTTTCAGGAATTTTGAGTGGTCTTCATAACTTTCGAGTACGGTAGCATATTTTCTGAAACATTCACCCTTTGAGTCATCATCGTATGTGATGCTCTCGCCCGTCCAGTCGCCGCCACACTTTATGCCAAAATGATTGTTGCTCATCTTGGCAAGGTTCGACTGCCCCGCGCCGCTCTCAAACAAGCCTTGCGCAATGGTTATGCTGGCAGGAATATTGTATTCGTACATTTGCCTTACGGCTATGAATTTATATTTGTCAATATATTCCTGATATGTGCTATTCTTCTTTGTTGTCTGCGCGACAGCCACACCAGTAAATATCAATACGAGGAATAGTATTTGTATTTTATGTCTCATAAAAACCGTTAAACTTCATAGATTCTGCAAAAATAATTAAAAATAATGCATATCGTTTATTTTTTTTCTTAATTTTGTATAAATAAATTCATTAAGCAGAAAAAACATGAGAAAAAAAAGTATCGTTTTTAATGCTGACATCTACGATTGGGACGAGCTGAAAAAAGCTGACCAAGAACTTCTGACAGCAGCAAAAAATGCAATAAATGGTAGTTATGCACCTTATTCAAAATTCAAGGTCGGAGCGGCAGTAAGGCTTACCGACGGAACGATAGTCTGCGGAGCCAATCAGGAGAATGCGGCATATCCGTCGGGATTGTGTGCCGAGCGAACCGCCATATTCAGCGCATCGGCAAACCACCCAGAGAGCAGGATAGCAGAAATTGCCATCGCGGCTTATACCGACGGCGATTTCATAGATGAGCCTATCTCGCCTTGCGGAAGTTGCCGTCAGGTTATCTCGGAGGAAGAGAGAAGAGCCGGCAAACATATCCGCGTGATGCTTTACGGCAAAAACGGTACGATGATTATCGAGGATGGCATGAAATCGCTTCTGCCCTATTCGTTTTCGCTTTGAAAATTTTAATCAATTAACTCTGAATTTAGAATTCAAAATTGATAATTCATAATTGCTGAGTTTTTAAAGGACAATTACGACACGAAGTGTTCTTTTTGGAAATACAAAATAGCGGGAAGGAAGAAGGTAGGAAGAAGGTAGATAGAAGGTAGATAGAGGGAAGATACATCCAAGCAAGCCGAAAGGTACAGGAAAGGTACAGGGAAGGTTCGAGAACTATTCGGAGAAAGTCTTAACTGAGTCTTAACAAGCAAAGCATAGGGAGACGCAGGAAACCCGAACGAATCCCGAAGGCATCCCGAAGGAAATGTCTATCCAAACAGAAATAGCATAAGTAGTCTTTTATTGCAAAGGCTACTTTTTTTGAAAACGAAAATCCCGGCACCGGATGTTGCTTAGTCCGACGTCGGGATTTCTCTATGAATCTTCAAGAAAGTATCAGATATTAGGTTCGTTCCATACTTTTGTTGCGGTGCATTGGATTTTCTGAGTCTGGTCTCCGATTTTGATTACAAAATCGCCCTCCTCGAGAATCCATTTGCCGTCTGCTCCTACGAAAGCCAGTTCGCGCGCAGGCAGTCTGAATGTTACGGTCTTGCTCTCGCCAGCCTTCAAATCGACTTTTGTGAAACAACGCAGACGCTTGTTGTCTGGCACGATTGACGCAACCAAGTCTGACGAATACATCAGCACAGGCTCTTTTCCGTCTACGTCGCCGACATTCTTCACATCGACAGTAACGGTCAATACGTCGTCAGAATTGAATGTAGACTTGTCGACCTTCAGATTGCTGTACTCGTACTTTGTATATGACAATCCGTAGCCGAAAGGCCACATAAGCGATACCTTTGCGTCGTAATTGTATGCGCCCGACATCGTTCCAACCTCCTCGCTTGCCTTGTAATCGTATGTATTGAGCGAGTTGATTTCGCGCGGATAGGTGTAAGGCATCTTTGCCGAGAAGTTGGCATCGCCAGCCATAAGGTTTGCCAAGGCATCGGCTCCGTAGTTGCCGGGCAGGAAGATGTCGATTATGCCCTTTGCCAACGGCTCGATGTCGGTTATAAGACGAGGGCGTCCTTCGTTCAGGATAAGGATGATAGGCTTGCCTGTCTTTGCCAGTTCTTTTACCAGATTGCGCTGATTCTCAGAAAGAGTGAGGTCTGTAAGGTTTCCGGGAGTCTCGCAATAACTGTTCTCGCCTATGCAAGCCACAATAACATCTACATTTGCGGCAGCCCTGACAGCCTTGTCTATCTCAGGAGCATTTTCCTCGAAATATTGTCCTTCTTCGTTGTAGGTTACGCCCTGCTCAAGAACCACGTTCTGCTTTCCGTATTTGTTGCCGAGAGCCTCGAAGATTGTGTTGTAGCTGGCAGCCAAATCCTCAACTCTCGAGCCCTGCCAACTGTAAGTCCAGCCTCCGTTAAGGCATCGCATCTGATTGGCGTTAGGACCTGTTACAAGAATCTTGCAGCCCTTCTTCAGCGGAAGGATGCCGTCGTTCTTCAGAAGGACCTCGCTCTCCTCTGCCGATTTAAGAGCGCGGTTTGCAAACTCCTCGCTACCGAACTTCTCGTAGCCCTTTCCACCGGTGTTAGGCTCGTCGAACAAGCCGAGGCGATATTTCAGGCGAAGGATTCGGCGAACGGCATCGTCAATTCTCTCCTGCTTTACCTTACCTTCGTTTACAAGTTCCTTCAGGAGTGTGCAGAAATCAACGTTGTAAGGGTCCATACTCATGTCGATGCCGGCATTTATTGCAATTCGGATAGCATCCTTACGGTCTTTTGCCACATGCTCGCGAGTGTAAAGATTGTTGATGTCAGCCCAGTCGGTTATAATCATACCGTCCCAGTTGAGGTCTTGTTTCAGCCACTTCGTGAGATACTCGTAGCTTGAATGAACCGGCACGCCGTTAATGCTTCCGGAATTGACCATTATTGTAAGCGCGCCAGCCTTTATGGCAGCCTTGAACGGCTCGAAATACTTCTCGCGGAGCATAGCCGGAGAGATGTAGGCAGGAGTACGGTCCTTGCCCGAGAATGGTGCGCCGTAGGCGAAGTAATGCTTAACGCTTGTTGCCACCTTGTACTTTCCTATATGGTTAGGGTCGTCGCCCTGATAGCCGTTGATTTCGGCCTCAGCCATGCGAGCGTTTACGATGGCATCCTCGCCGAAACTCTCCCAAAGGCGCGACCAACGAGGGTCTCTGCCAAGGTCGAGCACCGGATTGTAAACCCACGGACAGTTTCCGGCGCGAGTCTCGTAGGCTGTAACCTCTGCCATCTGGCGGGCAAGTTCGATATTGAACGACGCACCAAGGTTTATAGGCTGCGGAAAGATTGTTCCGCCCTGCGTGTATGTAACGCCGTGGTTCTGGTCGAGTCCGTAGATATCAGGAATGCCGATATGCTTCATTGACTTCTTCTGAATGAGCCTTATCCACTCCTGCCACTGGGCAACGGTTGCCGCCCTCGACATCGGCACGTTGAGGATTGAGCCAATCTTCCACTTAGAAATTACGGTATCGAGCGTCTGCTCGTTCAGTTTCCACACGGGCTTGCCGTTCTCTACGGTAATTTTGCCCATACCGTCCATATTAAGTTCGAGCATCTGCCCCACCTTCTCGTCGAGAGTCATCTTCTTGAGCGTAGCCTCAACTCTCTGCTCAATCTTCTCGTCCCTCGGAATGGCAGGCTTCTGCGCCATTGTCATCTGCGCGGCAAAAAGGGCCGCAAGAATCAATATTTTCTTCATTTGTATCTAAATTATAGTTTTTTACACGATTTATGGCAAAGTTATAGAAAAGATACCGTAATGAAAGAATATGCAAGTCAGATTTTTTCCCGTTTTCGCACCCGATTTTTCTCCATGAAATAAAGTATTATAAATTATGTTGGTAAGTATCATTTGTGAGCACGAAAAATTTTTTTTCATTCAGATGCAACCAAACGTGCATCTCGTTGCGTCTAAGCAGTACAAGAGTAAAAAACAATAATACAAAACATACACATGAAAACAAAATCATCACTTCTGGCACTTCTTACGATAGCATCGCTAAGCAGTTTTGCCAAGTCTGAGAAAATCGACGGCAAAATTATCGACACCAAGGGCAACCCAATGGCATACGTAAACATCTCACTTCTGTCGCTTCCCGACTCTGCTTTCGTAAACGGAACAGTTTCGGATGAGAACGGCAAGTTCAACATATCGGCAAACACAAGCAACTGCGTTCTGAAGTTTTCGAGCGTGGGATTCCAGACTCAATATGTAAACTTCGGAAAGGCAAACGAGCCTGTCACGATGAAAGAATCGCCCGAGACTCTCAACGAGGTGGTTGTTAAGGCTCAACTTCCGAAGACAAAACTGCACGGCACATCGATGCTTACGCAGGTTCAAGGCTCGGTTCTCGAGAAATCGGGAACAGCCGAGGAGATGCTTACCAAGATTCCGGGACTGAGAGAGACTCAAGACGGACTGGAAGTGCTCGGAAAGGGCTCGCCTGTAATATACATTAACGGCAGGAAACTTCAGGACAAGGACGAACTGAAGCGTCTGCGCTCCGAAGAGATTGAGAGCGTTGAGGTTGACATGAATCCCGGCTCGCGATACGATGCCACGGTTACATCGGTTGTTCGCATCCGCACAATAAAGCGTCAGGGCGAGGGCTTCGGATTCAGTTTTAATGCCAGCGACAACTATCATCTGTATTACAATCACAACGACCCTAACGTATCGCTCAACATGAACTACAGATACAAGTCGCTCGACTTCTTCGGAAACGTGAACTACTGGGCATGGCACAACAGAAACAAAACTGAGGCTTTACAGAATTCGTGGTTCTCGAAAGCAAACGAAGTAAAGTCAATAGAGCAGGAAAACAGAATGAACTCTGAATGGCACGGCTACGGCATGAACTACACATTTGGCACAAACTGGCAGATTTCGCAGAAACATTCGGCAGGATTCAGAATTGAATGTAACAAGAAACTCTACGGTATTGACAAGGACGAGACTAAAAGCAAGATTAACCATAACAACGAGTTGACCGAGAACACATCGGGCCTGAACATGACAAAGGAGCGTCAGCCTTACAGTTGGCAGGGCAACGCATACTACAACGGCGAGATTGGCAAACTGAAGATTGACTTCAACACCGATTTCTACACAAACAAGAGCGAGGAGGACGGTTCTATAACAGAGAATCATCCGAACGAACCGACAACCCTGATGAACTCAATAAAGACAGCATCGAGCAACATGATTGCCGAGAAACTGATTCTGAGTTATCCGATATGGAAGGGTATGCTGAACGTGGGCGACGAGATAACACTCGTGAACCGCAAATCGACCTACGCCATTAACAACGCGATGATTCCAAGTACCGACTCGAAGACTGCTGAGACGAACATCTCCGTTTTCTTCGACTACAGTTTCAGCCTTCCGAAAATCGTAGACGGAAGCATCGGTCTGCGCTACGAGCACGTTGGACTTGACTATACCGACCACATCGACGCAAGCAACAGCCTGAACAGAGCCACCGACGACTTCTTCCCAAACATCGCGCTTTCAAGACAGTTCGGAAAGGTTCAGACATCGTTAAGTTACAGCGTGCGCACACGCCGCCCAAACTACTGGCAACTGAGCAACAGCACATATTATCTTAACAGTTACACCATTCAGAGTGGCGACCCTAAACTCGAGAACCAGAAGAACCACGAACTGGGACTTAACGTCCGTTGGCAGTTCGTTAACCTGTCGGCAAGTTACGAGCACATAACAAAGCTGCTCACCGAGTGGTCGTACCTCTACAACGACGAGGGAACGATTCTTCTGACAAACATCAACCTTGCCAACCCGATAAACAATCTGTCGGCATTCCTGAACGCATCGCCAACCATCGGCGTGTGGACTCCAAGTCTGACGGTCGGCATCTTGAACCACCGCACGACTATAGACCTTGCCGACCCTCGCGAGGCAAGCGGAAAGCGCACCATCAGTCTGACGAAGCCTCTTGCCATCGCTCAGATACAGAACACATTCAGACTGAAGCACAGTTGGCAGTTTGAACTCGGCTGCGAGTACAACTCAAAAGGAAACGTGCAGAACTTCTATCTCAAGTCACAAAAGTTCAACTTCAACGCAACAATCCAGAAATGCTGGCTGAAGAACGATGCGCTCTGTCTGAGAGCAACCTACACAAAGTACGCCGGACACAAGGCCTTTATGGACTGCGGATATTATACTATCGACATAAACAATATCAGAAACTATCAGCGTCTGAACGTGTCGTTGAGATACAACTTCAACACAACGAGCAGCAAGTACAAGGGCAGCGGCGCCGGCAAGGAGTCGAAGGCTCGTATGGGCGACTAAAATTCTCTCTCTTACACAAAAATAACCAAAGAGGCGCGTATCAGCATTTTCGCTCGATACGCGCCTTAGATTTTTATTCTTCGTTAAGAATATCGTTTAACAAGTTATACAGACGTAAAAACTACCTTCTTTGGCGAGCGTAATAATTATACCTTATGCCACTATTTTCGTTTTCTGAAAGAGCCTCGGTGTACTCACAATACGGGAAGTTTGTGCAGCCGACAAACCAATGTCTGTCTTTGCTCTTACGTTTTACAAGGAAGCCTCCGCAATACGGACATTTCTTCGGATTAAGCAGAACTGTAGCATCACGAAGCGTATATCTACACTTCGGAAAGTTGGAGCATCCGACAAACGATTTTCCGTTATGCTCTACCTTAAGCAGATTGCCAGTTTTGCAGCACGGACACTTTGTCTGATTCTCATCCGAAGGCTTTCTTATCGCCGCAAAGCAGACCGATTTTGACTCGGAGAACTCTTTGAAGAATGGCGACGGAATCTTATTGTCAGTCAGAATGAAAGTTCTGTTCTTGGTTCGCGTTATTGCAACATAGAACAGACGGCGTTCTTCGGCAAACTTGAATTTCTCGGATGTTGTCAGAACAAGATTCAGAACATTATCATCGGCAATCTGATTCGGGAAGCCAAGTTTCTCGTTCTTGAAGTTCAGAAGAATAACATTATCAGCCTCCAGTCCCTTCGACTTGTGAACCGAGATGAACTCTATCGGCAGTTCCGGAATTGGAATGTAATGAAGATTTTCCTTCTGATTCTCGTGCGTAACCTTGAACAGTCCAGTTCGTTTTGCAATCTCAACATCATAGTTCGTTCGTCCCAAAAGCAAGATTGAGGACTTTATTCCGAACTCAGACACAATTTTGTTTATCGCCAACTGCAATACCCTTCCGGCATCATCGTCGAAGCCCCAGAACACGAGCGGATAGTCGAGGCGCTTGTCCGACCGCAAATCCTTGCGCAACTGCATAGGATTTTGCAACACAAAGCGCGAAGCCTCATCTATAAGCTGCTGCGAATTTCTGTAAGTCTTTTCTATTTTCAGAACTTTTGTGTAGCCGAAATATCTTTCAAAATCGGTAAATAACGAGATATCGCTTCCTGCAAAACGGTAAATAGACTGCCAGTCATCGCCCACACAGAAGAATTTCGCGCCAGTCCGGTCGGCAATAGCTTTCAGAAAATTAAAACGCGACTTCGAAATGTCCTGATATTCATCTACAATCACATACTTATATGGAGTTATTTCGCAACCCTCGGCAACTTTTTCGGCGGCGTTGTTTATCATGTCGGAAAAATCGATGGCATTGTTTGCCGAAAGATAACTCTGATAAGCCGTGAGAATTGTTTTTATAATGTCGAGGAAAAGGTTTGTTCTGTCTCTCAAGAATTTATCTTTCTCATGCAATATGTTTTCCCTTCGGAGAACCTCTACATATTCAACCTTGTAATTATTTGATTTAAAGAGTGTTATAAAAGTACAGCAGAGTTTAATAAACTCAGAAAAGTATTTGTTGCTCTTGCTGGCATAAACGGTATTGAAGACATCTGTAAAATCGCGAGACGTTAATTTCACGCCATTGCTGAGCAGCATTTCCTCGAGTTTTTTGAACAGAACGCCTTGTGAACTATAGAACGAATACGTTTCAATCAATTTTGTGCCGTGCTCCAAGTGGAATTTTCGCTTCCATTGTATACCATCCAGATACTTCATTTCCTCAACAGGAGAGAGCCACGGCAATCTGAAATTTTCCGAAACGCCAAAATGCTCAAGATAGATGCCGTAATCCGTCAGATAGAAATCGGGACAATACGACTTGCGCAAAGGGTCGTCGCTCTCGAAAGGATAAGGCTTTTCGTACTCATAATTCACGCCGTGCATGAACAGGAAGTTCGCAATCTTCGTCTCTTCAAGGCTTTTAACTTTCTCGTTGTTCAGCGTCGTATATTTCTTCGCATTTTCCGAACTTTTCTCCTGAACAAACTTCTCGCGGTCGTATTTCGATTTCAGCGTTTCGAGGTCGGCATTCTTTTCAGCCTCGTAATATTCGCCGAGCGAAGAGAAATCCTCAACTTTATCGGGAATTTCAAGGAAATATGTGAAATATTCGGTCAGATTCTTTATCAAATCGGGATAGTTCAGAAGTTCCTTTTCGAAGAAATTGTGAACAAAACGATTCAGCACGCCTTCGTCCGAGATATCGGGGCATCTGCCCTCAGCATTTTTGATGATGTCAAGTCCCAGTTTGTGAAAAGTCGTAGCCTCTGCCATAATGCCAAGTTTGTTGCAGATGCGCTCAGTCATTTCCTGAGCCGATTTCCTCGTGAAGGAAATAAGAAGAATATCCTTCGGGCTGACTTTGCGAACCTCGCAGAGATATTTTACTTTTGCAGCAATTGTAAGCGTCTTTCCGCTTCCTGCGCCAGCCAGAACAAGCACTCTGTTTTCGTCGGTAATGACGGCGGCGCGCTGCTGAGCGTCCAACGATTTTCCGTCAATATTTGAAAACAGATAGTCGTAAATTTCAGATTCCTTCTTGATGAAGTTAGCGTTTGCCGTCTCGAAGAAATTCGGCAGAGATTCGTAAATGTTTTTGAAACGCTCAAACTCAGAAAACGATTTGTGAACCTCGGGAATACGAAAATCACGAACTTGCAGATACAGACTTTGCCATTTCTCGATGAACGGCTTTTTCTCCTGCTCGGTTACATAACGTTCACGCAAGTCGTTACATTCACAAAAGAAACGGTTCATCGGCTCGCGGAAAACAGATATTCTCTTGTTCAACTCCTCGATATATCTGTCGTTTGATGCAGAGAATGTTTCGTGCAACGACAAAAAAACGTTTTTGAAACGTTCTATCTCAGCAAACGATTCGTTCTTTTCTGAAATATGGAGTTCTTCTGCCTGTGCATACAGACTTCGCCATTTCTCGATAAACTGTTTCTCGTTATCCTCAGAAACGAAATCCTTCTGCATTTTGTCACATTCCGAAAAAAACTTTTTCGCCATCATCTTAACAGCAAAAATCTTTCCCTTCGACTTCAATTTTGTTCCGTAGAAATAACCCAGAACAATCAATGCAGCAACAATAATAATAGCCAAAACAAAAATATACATCATGTTATTTTTATTCAAAAAAAAACTGCAACTTTAACACTATCGGCAAAAATAATCACTTTTTTCCGTCCGCCAAAACATTCGTCAAACAAAACCGCCATTCGCCACAAACAGCCCATTTTACGGGCATTTGCAATGTCATTCGTCACAGAAAGATGCAAAATATCCCAAAATTTTGGCAGACTGGCGAATTAAGCATAATTTTGCATTCGCCAGCCGGAGGAACGCAACTATCTATCGAGAAAACAAGGCGACAAAGGCGGCATAAACATAAACACTTGCACACAATAAACAAACGCTCGAAGCGTTATAGAGAGTTGCAAGAATAGTAATTTTTTCGTTAATTCAATCAAAAGCAAAATTATTAACATTTCAAATGAAGAGTTTAACATTATTTTTGTGCCTTGGGGCATTGGCGAATACAGCCTCGGCACAAATTGTAAAACCCTTGGGAGAACTGAACGACAGTATAGAGGAGATTGTTGTAACTTCGACTTCGGCACTTAAAAGGGTTAACGAGACGCAGATTGGCGTTGAGAAGATAAACATTGCCGAACTTGCCAAAGTTCCTGCACTTTTTGGAGAACATGACATTATGCGCTCAATCCAGTTGCTGCCGGGCGTAAAGTCCGAAGGCGACGGCTCGTCGGGCTATCAGGTGCGAGGCGGAACGGCAGCGCAGAACCAGATTCTGCTCGACAATGCCACAATCTACAACTCGGGACATCTGATGGGAATTTTCTCAGCCTTCAACGACGAGGTCCTTTCTAACGCATCGCTTTATAAAGGTCTGATTCCGGCGCAATTCGGCGGAGCAACATCGTCGGTATTCGACATAAGCACAAAGAGCGGAAGCTCCGACAGATGGCACGGCGGAATAAACATCGGTCTGCTGGCTACGAAAATCAATGCCGACGGACCTATCGGAAAGAAACTAACGCTTATCTTTGCAGCACGACGCTCTTATCTCGACCTTTTCCTGAAAGGTACAGACGAATACAAGGATAACACTCTGTATTTCTACGACATAAACGCGAAACTGAATTTCCGCATGGACGACAAGAACAATCTTTCGCTTTCGGTTTACAAATGCCGCGACAACATGGGGCTGAAGGATTTGGCTGACATGAGTTGGGGAAATATCGCCGTAACAGGCCGATGGAACCACATGTTCAACGAAAAACTGAGCCTCACATCGTGCGCCGTGTACTCATCATTCAACAACGACATGGCAATGCACTTGTCCAAGCAGAACTACGAGTGTGGCGGACACATCCGCCAGGCTTTGCTGAAAGAGAACCTGTTATGGAATCCGAACGACAGCCACAGCATTAACATCGGCGTTCAGGGAATGTGGCAGCAGATTAAGTCGGGCGACTGGATGTTCAACTTCTTCCACGACAAAGAGGTACGAAGCGCGAACAACAACGACATCTGGATTAACGACGACTGGAAGGTTTGCGACAAACTGAACATCTCGGCAGGTCTGCGCCTCGACATGTACTCGCCTCTTGGCGGCTCGCCTTACTACGACATCGATGCCAACGGATACATAACAAACACATACAACTACAAGAGCAGCAAGTTTGTAAAGACATACTTCAACCTTGAGCCACGCCTCAGCATGAAGTACAACATCGATGCAACAAGCAGTCTGAAACTGGGCTACAGCCGCACCACCCAGTCGGTACACGCCACACGCTCGTCGGGCATGTCAATGCCATACGACCGCTACACCATAAGCACCAACAACATAAAGCCCGAAGTTGCCGACCAGATAAGCCTCGGCTACATTAAGGCAACGAACAACGAGGCTTACGATTTCAGCATCGAGGGATATTACAAGGACGTGAGAAACATCTACGACTACAAGGACGGAAAGGCAGAGTTCTCGGAAATGGAAATTGAGCGAATCGTTCTGGGCGGAAAGGGTCGCGCATACGGAGTTGAGGTGTGTGCACGAAAGAATCTGGGCAAGTTCACGGGCTGGATTGCCTATACCCTGTCGTGGTCGGAGAACAAGATTGACGGCATTAACGAAAACCGCTGGTACACAGCCAACAACGACCGTCGTCACGACCTCAACATTGTTGCGATGTATGCCTTGAACAAGCAATGGAATCTGTCATCAACCTTTACCTACAACACAGGTCAGGCTCTGTCTGCGCCAAGCGCAAAATACGATTTCGACGGCGACATTCACTACTATTACGAGCAGCGCAATGGCTATCGCGCACCTGCATACCATCGTCTTGACCTAAGCGCAACATACACCAAGAAATTGAAGCACGTAGAGAGAGAATGGGCGTTTGGAGTGTACAACGCATACAACCGCTACAATCCTTACGTCATCATGTTCCAGAACGACGAGGAGAAACCTTCGGGCACAGTCTGCAATCAGTATTCGCTCTTCGGAGTTATTCCGTTCGTGTCTTTCGGACTAAAATTCTAACAAACCACAACTCTTAAAAAATGACAATGAAACTAAGAAAAATATACATTCCGCTTGTGGCAGCCGTGCTCTGCTCGTGCGAGAAAGAACTCGATTTCAAGTACGACTCTGTTGAGCCAATTTACGTTATCGAGGCAACGGTAAGCAACGAAGGCACAAAAGCCGTAATTACCCAGACTCGCGATGTAGAAAGCACCGCCGACGCTCCAACAATAGATGGCGCAAATGTAACGATGACCGGCAGCGACGGCTCACAAACAGCCCTCACCAACGAAGGCAACGGCATTTACACATCGTCAGTAAAGGGCGTTGAGGGCGTAACATATACGCTGAAAGCAAATATCGGAAACGTAACCACGCAATCGACATCGGTCATGCCCGATGAGATAAAGTTCGAGGACAGTTACTTCTATCGTATGCCGATGTTGGGCGACTCACTCTACGTATACAAGATAACATTAGCCGACGACGGAAAGCAACCTCGCTACTACTACATTCGCATCATGCGCAACGACAAGATGTATCGCTGGATGCTCTCGGACAACAAGGTTGCCAACGACGGAAAGATTGTGTTTAATTGCAGCCTCTTCGCAAACAACGAGGGCGACGACGAGAAGGAAAAACGCGAGGAATGGCTGCACGACGGCGACAAACTCGACATCTCGGTGAGCCTCATCGACGAAACGGCATACAACTACTTCTTCTCGCTGAGCATTGCCGAAAGCAACAACTGCAATCCGCTGCCAAACTTCACATCTGGAGTGCTCGGTCTGTTCTCTGCCCGAAGCATCTGCCGAATACCGACGATAACATACAACCAGTCGAGCATCGGCGAAGACCCGGACAAATAAAGGAAAAACGCATTTCCTTGCACGTTTTATGCAAAGCACAAAAGAAACAGATACAACGGTCGGCTACATCATTCAGTAGCCGACCTTCTTTTTGCCTAAATTCTTACAAAAAGTTCGGATTTTTCGGCTATTTAATGTATATTTGCACACAGAAGTAAAAAAAATCAATCAGTATGACACGAGAAGAAACTGTCCTCAACTATCTCAGAGAACATAACATTCCGTTTACAAATTACAATCATCCCGAAGGTAAAACCATAGAAGAAGCCAAACGCTGGTGGAAGGAGGACGGCTCTGTCCACTGCAAGAATCTCTTCTTCAGAAACCATAAAGGCAACAAGCACTATCTGGTGTGCTTCAACTGCGACTACGACCTAGACATTCACGAACTTGAGCATATTCTGAAGGAATCGCTAGTGTCAAAGGGTCTGCCATCGTGCGGAAAGCTGTCGTTCGCATCGCCAGAGCGCATGATGAAGTATCTTGGTCTGGAGCCGGGAAGCGTTTCGCCTTTCGGACTGATTAACGACGAGGAACATCACGTTCATCTGTTTCTCGACGAGAATCTGAAGGATGCCGAAAGCCTGTCGTTCCACCCTAACGACTGCCGCGGAACGGTGGTAATCTCGCGCGAAGCGTTCAAACAATATCTTGACGGCATCGGAAATACTTACGAGTATATCAAGCTTTATTGAATTGAAAATTGAAAACGGCTGAATTCATAATTCAAAATTGATAATTCATAATTTTGAATTGTCAACTGTCAATTAAAATCTGAAATAACAACCAACAAAAACATATATGAACAACAAAAAGATACGCCTTGCCGTGTTTGTGAGCGGCGGCGGAACGAATCTCGAAAACCTCATCAACTATTTCTCTGCCGACGAGCAGGTTGAGGTGAGTATGGTGGTGAGCAACAAGGCTGATGCCTACGCACTTCAGCGAGCCAAGAATCATGACATTCCCAACGCGGTTATAAGCCGAAAGCAGTTTGCCGAGGACGAAGCCACGGTAATGGCTGCCGTAAAGGATTGCGACTTCATCATCCTTGCCGGATTCCTAGTAAAAGTGCCAGATTATCTTATCGATGCCTATCCTAAGCGCATCATAAACATCCACCCTGCCCTGTTGCCTAAATACGGCGGAAAGGGAATGTACGGTCATCACATTCACGAGGCTGTAAAGGCTGCCGGAGAGAAAGAGACGGGAATAACCATTCATTTTGTGAATAACGAACTGGATGCCGGCGAGCATATTGCGCAGTTCAAGGTAGCACTTTCCGACGAGGATACTGCCGACACCATCGCCGCCAAGATTCACGAACTTGAGCAGGCTCACTTCCCAAAGGTTATAGAAAGCGTTATAAAGGAATAAAAAAGAAGGCTGTCATCTACTAATGAGAGACGACAGCCTTCTTTCTTTTTTGTGTACTACAACTAACAATCAGGAAACAGCAAGCCGCATCTTGCCAATTGCTTCAACCTTGCCGCAATAACGTTCACACTGCACGCACACGTCGTAGCCAAGCAGAGTGCCCAAAATGAAATCCTGCTCTGGCGTAAGCTGGTTCAGCGGACATCTGATGAGGCAACGCACCGTGTCGATGCACTCGTCTCTTCCGAAGAAGAGATTAACGTTGTTCTTGCCTGCCGACAATACATAGTAACTTATACCCTGATGGGCAAGGCGCTCAACGGCAAAGTCGAGATACTTTCGGTTTACCGTGTAGAGAACCATTCTGCGTACACCCTTCTTGTACTCGTAAATGTGGTTGAACAGGACCTTCAGGTCGGCTGGGTTGAAATCTTCTGATACTTGCATTGCGTTTCCTTTCAATAATTATAAAACTTTCTTCTTACTTTATGCCAGATAAGGCTTTAGGGCTTCTGCCCAAGCCGATACGCGAGCGTCAGTCTTGCTGCTCTCGTTTACATCATCGATGGCAAGACCGATGAACTTGCCGTCCTCTACAGCACGGCTGTCGTCGTAAGAGTAAGCCGAAGCATCTACCGCACCAACGAATGTAACGCCCGATGATGCCAAGCCAGCCTTCAGCTCAGCCATTGCATCGCAGAATGTTGACGAGTAAGAGTCTGAGTCGCCGCAAGCAAAAAGCGCAACGGTCTTGCCCGAAAGATTGGCACTCTTCAGCACCGAAAGACCGTCGTACCAATCATCCTGAAGTTCTCCGTCGCCCCAAGTAGATGAGCCGAGCACCAATACATCATAACTCTCCGCCTTGTCGGCTGTGAGGTCAGTAACGTTTATAACGTTGTCTGCCGACACGCCAAGTTTCTCAGCAACCGTTGCTGCAAGGCTCTCACATGTACCTGTTGTTGAGCCAAAAACAATTCCTATATTCTTCATACAAATAAACGTTAAATGTGTTTGTTAATAATCATTTAAACTTTCGAGTGCAAAAGTAAATGCTATCGGGCATCGGCACAATCACTAAAAACGATGATTTTGAGGCGCGGAATCACTAATTTTCGGTATCGGCGGTTTTCTTCTGAAACAAAAAAAAGACTGCCGAGGCTTTTCCGTTCAGCCCCGGCAGTCTTTATCTTATTTCCTTCGGAATCAGAATATTATCTGTTGAAGTATTTCTTTCCGTTCTTTACAACGATGCCCTTGTAAGAAGCATCAACCTTAACGCCGTTGAGATTGTAGACAGCCTCATCACCTGTGCTGATGGTTGTTGCAGAAACGCCATCGGTTGTAGCAATGCGGCGGTACAACTGAATAGCCTTCTGGTTGCCGCTCTTGTAGCAAGAGAATACGTTGGCACTTGCGTTATACTGAAGCTCGTTGCGACCGCTCACGTTTACGAACTTAATAACCGCGCAGCCGTCGGCAGCCTGAGTGATTGACGCCTTGGTTGTATTGTCTGCCTTATCGCTTGTGCGCAACCAGTTTGAAGAAGACGATGCCGCATAGAGATAGCCTCCGTTTGTCTTCAGCAGCCAGTAGTCGCCCGTGCGTACAAGGGTCACAACAGCCATATCGTCGGCATAAACAATCTTATCGTCTGTAACGGTTGTTGTCACAGCTGGACGGTTGTTAGCCGCCTGAGTCGAACTCATTACATAGTTGTCCGATGCAATAAGCAGATTGTCGCCAGTCTTAAGGTCGCCAACATTGGTTACGAGAATGTATGTGCCCTCAACCTCGCCAGTTTCAACATCATCGATATTATCGTCGTCGTTGCTATCTCCGCCGTTGCCGCCGCTCTCGTTGCCGCTATTGCCGCCAGCAGAGCCACCATTGTCGTTATACTGATATGATGCGTATCTGTCATCGTCCGAGCAGGTTGTAAGCGCGGTGTAAGGATCGAACTCCGCGTCGATACTGTCTCCCCACACATATTCGGCAAGTGTCGGATAGTCTACAAACAGGTTTCTGTTGCCCTGAATCTCATAGACGGCGTTATTGCGGTCAACCTCAATCTGGTCTACCTTGTCGGTTCTCGTCCACATCAGATATAGAGTGTAAGCCCATTGCTGAAGCGTCGGCCACACGTTCTTCTCGAGCGATGTGAGAGCCTCGCCCGTATATTTTGTGCTCAGATTCTGATGAGCCGTAGCCATATACATGTATGCTCTTGAGAAGTCGCCCTTCCACTTGTCGGCCGGCTCCCACAGGTTTACGTTAGAGCTTGAGCCTTTGCCCGTACCCACCTTTGTGCAGCCGTTTGTATCCTTTACATTGTCTACAACGCCCATGCCATAGTTGCTCTTTGCCGAGTTTATCGTTACTTCCGACGGCATAAGGTTGAACAGATCCATATACGCGCTATTCTTTGTGCCGCCCCACCACGATTTAGGGAAGCTGTGCTCTATGTTAAGTCCGGAAACAACCGCGCCACGACTTCCAAACTCGCGACGGTCGTCACAATAGCGGTCAATGCAGTAGTTATCAGCGGTGCGATCGGTATCGTAGAATCCGTCCCAAGTGTGCCCGCTTCCGCTTCCGTATTCGAGCACCGTCTTCGGATTCATAAGTCTGTACATAGCCTCTTTCAGTTCAGCCTTCTTTAATCCCTTCAGACTGCTGGCATACTCGGCAAGCTGCTTGCGCGTTACGCCGCCGGTTGCATACGCCATGTTGACAATTACGGTTGCCGAAAGAACCGCAATAAGAATTCGTTTAACCTTGTTCATCTTTGTTTAGTAATTTAACCTATATATACTTTGTTGAATGATAGTAGCACCAATACTCTGCAAAGATATTGATATTTGGCTAAACACAGACAAAAATGCACGACTAAGTTTTTCGGAAGTTTTCATTTTACTTTTGCGGAATGCCGTTATACTCATCGTACACAGTCATATAAAAAGCGGCTTGCGTTGCCTTTATACGCCAGTTCGGGATAAGATTAGAGTTCAAACAGCTCAAGTTGTCTTGATTTTTCGACATGCACAGGAAGGGCATCCGGCTTGTTCTCGAAGAAGCAATATGCAGTAAGGGCAGAGCAGATGTTCATGATAAAATTATGTATCGAGCGATGGCGTGAGTGCACAAGGTTTGCCTTGTTCTTGAGCAGGTCGTTGATGCACTCGATGATGCATCTTTTCCTAAGCAGAATCTTCTCCTCAAGCGACATGAGTTTGTTCTTCATGTTCGCCTTGAGACCATGTACGAGAAGGACTCCCTGATCGAACAGTGAGTCGAAGAGTTCCTTCTTGATGTAGCCCCTGTCGGCG
>NZ_JNKX01000033.1:0-45528 GCF_000702225.1 Bacteroides sp. Ga6A2
CTGAGATAATACTCCTTGAAGTTCTTGTATGTGCCAAAATGATAGCATACGAGGATGGTCATAATCTCGCTTTCGGAGAGTCTTCCCTTACGGTTTCTGTGACGTTTTCCGCTGCCGTCTTTGGATGGCAGACGAAGGTTTTTCTTCAATTCCTCGTTCAAATTCTTGTCAAACTCGTCGATAATACAGAAAATTTCTGTAACTTTGTCTCTGGTAATCATTGCTATTATATTTTGTAACTTGTTTGTTTTCAACTATAAAGATACAAATAAATAGCGAGATTACCAACTTTTATTTGACTTTTCTTATCCCGAACTGGCGTATGTATGTACGGATAGAGCCACAGCCATCCAATGCCAAGCGGAATGGTTGCCAAGACAGCCCATTTCAAAAACAAAAGATGAAGGCAAAACAATTCCATCTTGCGACCGCTCATCATAGCACAACTTAAATTGATGGCTTCATCTGCTCCGATGCCCGGATTATCTCTTACAATATACGGAACAAAGATATAAGAGTAGTACTTGACCACCGCAGGAAAGAAAAACAACATAGCCCACAAGGCAAGATAAAAGAATCGGAGAAACGAAGCCCAGCAGATACTATAAGAACGAATCTTCCTTATTTTAAGCGTTGTATCCCTTCCTCTGAGATTGTCGAGGGAAATACCGTCAATACCAAAATCGAGGATAAATAAAGAAAATATGAAGCCGGCAAACGCAAGCATTATAGGAATTAGGAAAAACACAGCAAAAAGAAACGCCATACTCTCTATAAATTAAGACTAAAACAATCAGAAAACGGTTTTTCCTGTTACTAAATGAAAGATCATAAATGCCAAATACAGCATCGGAACAAGGAACACTAATGCCATGTTTAAAAAGAGCACAAAAGCCAACAATGCAGCCTTGTTCCACTTACCTTTCATGGCTGAAAGGGCTATATCTTTATAAAACTGCGGATGTCTTTCCATATTTTCTGATATAAAATCACGGCTTTACAGATTTCTTTTTCTATGAAACTATAAAGCCGTGACAATTATTTGGTTATTAAACTGATATCATTACTTTACGTCAAAACTTCATCTCTGAAGAAGATGCAGAAGTTGTTGTTGAATATTCTTTTTTCTCCTCCAAAAGATCTTCATAGAAAAGAGCCTGGGCACACTCAACAATTGGCATAAGATAAAATACACCTATTACCACCCCCAACATAATGAGTCCATAAAACAATAATAATAGCAAAATAGACACAATACTATATCCAGAAGAAATCGAAGCATAACAGATAAAAACACCTATTCCTGCAACAAGCATCAATAGAATCCACCACCATAAAATATGCAAGTGAACCAAGAACATCTCAAATTTATGTCCCTTCATCATAGAACGACTCATATCTATGGCAGAATTTGCGCTAATACCTGGATTTTCCCAGACAATATAAGGAGTAAGAATATACGAATATGCCTTGATTATTCCAGGAACAAAAAGCAAACAAGCCCACAAAATCGTATATAGATTTCTCAAAATTGCAACTGCCATCCTATCATAGCCATCTGCAAAAGCTCTCTCTATTAGCAGGGAATTCTTATGTCTCACAAAACCAATGAACGACATTGAGATTCCAAAGGCGAAAGGAACATATATAAAACTTGCAATTATTCTTTCTGCTATATTTACCACACCTCCACCAATTTCTCCATAGGCAGCCATAGCGCCAATAGAAACCACGGTTATAATAAGGCCAAAGACAAAACCAACAATGAGTTGCAATACAAGATATGCAAGCATCATCAAAATAGCACTACCCCACTTTCCACTTAGTTCAGCCAAAGCACAAGCCTTGTATCCTTCAACTGGTTTAATCATACAACTTTATTTTTGTAAAAGCCAGCAATACTATACGTTTTGCTGGCTTAAATATTCATTTACTAATAATTAAATCTGCTTCTGTTCTATTTCAGAAGTAATGTTACCCTCATTCAGGAGAGACTGATAAAAATCAGCCTTAGCTGTTTCAATATAAGATGTCAAGACATAAAAACCTATACCACATGTAAACCATGCCAAAAACCACCATCCTATAAACGTAAGGTAAAGCCAGAATAACTCCAACTTATGTCCACTCATCATCTTCTTACTTGCCTCTATCGCAGCATCTGCACCGATTCCCGGATTATCATGAACAATATACGAAGTCATTGAATAAGAATATGACTTTACAATTGCGGGAACAACAAACAAAAGAGACCACAATAGAAGATAAACAAACTTCAAAGCTGCTGCTCCAAAATATTTTCCATAATAATTGAACAAATCACCAAATTCAAAAGCTCTTTCATCCTTTCGCAAACATTTAAGAAAAGATATCTCAAAAGCCATATGTACAGGAAGAACCAACACTAATCCTGCTAATGGGAGACACAAAGAAAATAAGATCAAGAAAAAAATAATCACCCCAAACAGGAAACAATAAATAGAAGCTGTCGCCCATCGATTTGACAAGGCAGCACGCGCTGCCTCTCTGTTTTCACAAGCTTGTTTCATACGAAAATAATAAATTAAAAGTTAATTGTTATAAAATATTTCTGCGAAAATAACGCTTTTCTTAATAATGAACAAGAATAAAACATGAAAAAATGTTAAATTATATTTCAAAATAACATCATTTGGCTACGAAGGCAACATCGGCAGATGCAGAATTTTACTCTGAAAGCCGAAAGCGTTTGAACAGATAAATCAGCCATACATCACACAAATTCCGCAAAAGACAAACAGACACAAAATTTAAGTAATCGGCGTCATTTTGGCATCGTCAACTACATTCGTAGTTAAATATATAATGTATATATAGCAAAATGAACTAAAAATACATCTCAAACAAAAAAAATCGCTTTTTTGTTTGGCGGTTTGATGATAATCTGTAACTTTGCAATCGAATTAAACAACAATTTACAACAGAAAGAATCATGCAGTTTACAGTTAATACATATTGGTGGTGGCGCTCTCAGACTTCAAACGGTCGTGAGTCACAGCCTTGTATATATAAGTAAACTGTTTTTCAGGATATTACAAAGAAGGCTTGTCGTACTTGCGGCAAGCCTTCTTTCTTGTTTAAGACAAACCGAGACAATAGTAAAAACAACAATAAAAAACAAAATAGAATATGAAAACATATCAGGTTGACGAGAATGGTTTCTACGGAGAGTTTGGCGGTGCCTACATTCCCGAAATCCTCTACAAGACGGTTAAAGACCTCGAGGCGGCTTATCTGCCGATAATCGAGAGCGAAGAGTTCAAGAAAGAGTACCACTCATTGCTTAAAGACTATGTTGGCCGCCCTTCGCCACTATACTACGCAAACAGACTGAGCAACAAGTACGGCTGCCACATCTATCTTAAGCGCGAAGACCTGAACCACACGGGAGCACACAAGATTAACAATGCCATCGGTCAGATTCTGCTGGCAAAGAAAATGGGCAAGACCCGCATCATTGCCGAGACAGGAGCCGGACAGCACGGCGTGGCAACCGCTACCGTTTGCGCGCTTATGAATATGCCTTGCCGCGTTTACATGGGCGCACTCGATGTTGAGCGTCAGCATGTTAACGTAGAAAGAATGAAGATGCTGGGCGCAGAGGTGTTCCCTGTTCAGAGCGGAAACAAGACGCTGAAAGACGCTACTAACGAGGCAATCCGCGACTGGTGCTGCCACCCTTCCGACACTTTTTACATAATCGGCTCAACAGTCGGCCCTCATCCTTATCCCGACATGGTGGCTCGCCTGCAGAGCGTTATTTCAGAAGAGATAAAATGGCAGATTAAGGAGAAAACAGGACGCGACTATCCAGACTATCTGATGGCATGCGTGGGCGGAGGCTCGAACGCTGCCGGAACAATATACCACTACATCGACGACGAGCGAGTAAAGATAATCCTGTCGGAGGCCGGCGGAATGGGCATCGACACGAAGGAGACAGCCGCATCAATAACCATCGGAACACCTGGAATTTTGCACGGCTCGCGCATAAAACTGATGCAGACTGAGGACGGACAAATCATTGAGCCTTACTCAATCTCTGCCGGACTCGACTATCCGGGCACAGGACCGCTGCATTGCAATCTTGCAGACAAGGGACGCGCCAAGGTAATTCCTGTAAACGACGATGAGGCTCTGCGCGCAGCATTCGAACTTACACGCCTCGAAGGAATCATTCCGGCTCTTGAAAGTTCGCACGCACTTGGCGCGCTGCCAAAAGTAAAGAACATTTTCAAGCCCGACGACGTGGTGGTGCTTACCGTGAGCGGACGAGGCGACAAGGATTTGGCAACTTACTTGGCTCACAAAGACGACGAAGGTATTAACGACTAAACAACAACACACAATGTACAAATATCACACAGCCAGCAAAACAATACTCGGCGACCTTAACACGCCGGTATCAACATATCTGAAGGTTCGAGACGCCTATCCACAGTCGGTTCTGATGGAAAGTTCGGACTACCACGGAGGCGAGAACAGCAAATCGTTCATCGGACTTCACCCAATCGCACAGGTAAGCATAGAGCACGGCACGGGAAAAATAAAGTTCCCCGACGGAACTCAGACTGAGCACAAAATTGACGAGAACTACGGTTCGGCTCAAGTTATAAACGAGTTTCTCGATGCCTTCGAGATTACAGGCGATAACAGCAACTACTGCGGATTGTATGGCTACACATCGTTCAATGCCGTAAGATATTTCGAGAATATCAACGTCAAGGACGAGACTCTTGAGAAGAACGATGCACCCGACCTTCTTTACATTCTATATAAGGATGTCATTGTTTTCGACCACTTCAACAACCAGCTGACAATCATCGAGTTGCTTGCCGACGGCGAAGAGGATGACCTCGACGTTCTGGAGCGCGACATTACTCAACGTCCTTATCAGGCCTACGGTTTCCGCCCTGTGGGAGACTTCTGGAGCACTCTTACCGACGATGAGCATCGCGAGAATATCCGCAAGGGTATTGCCCATTGTCTGAGAGGCGATGTATTCCAGATTGTTCTTTCACGCCGATTCAAACAGAGATACGAGGGCGACGACTTCAAACTGTATCGCGCCCTGCGAAGCATCAACCCAAGCCCTTACCTTTTCTACTTCGACTTTGGCGGATTCAGAATCTTCGGTTCATCGCCCGAGACCCATTGTCGAATTGAGGGTAACAAGGCATACATCGACCCTATTGCCGGAACAACCAAGCGCACAGGCGATGCCGAGCAGGACCGTAAGAATGCCGAATATCTGCAAAAAGACCCTAAGGAGAATGCCGAGCACGTTATGCTTGTAGACCTTGCCCGAAACGACCTTAGCCGCAACTGTCACAACGTTCATGTTGAATTCTACAAAGACATGCAGTTCTACAGCCACGTCATCCATCTTGTGAGCCGCGTTTGCGGAGAACTCGACAATGATGCCGACCCAATTCAGGCATTCATCGACACCTTCCCTGCCGGCACTCTGAGCGGCGCGCCAAAGGTAAGAGCAATGCAACTTATAAGCGAGTACGAGCCTCATAACCGCGGAGCATATGGCGGCTGCATCGGTTTCATAGGCTTTAACCGAAGCCTTAACCAGGCAATAACCATCCGCACATTTGTCAGCCGCAACAACGAACTGTGGTTTCAGGCTGGCGGCGGCATAGTTGCAAAGAGCGACGTTGAATACGAACTTCAGGAGGTAAACAACAAACTCGGAGCACTACGCAAGGCTATTGCAATGGCAGAGAAACTATAAGAAAACAACTACAAACCATAGGCACAATGAAAATTGTAATAATAGATAATTACGACTCGTTTACATATAATCTGAGCCACTTGGTAAAGGAATTGGGCGCAGAAGTAACGGTTTTCCGCAACGACAAGTTCGAACTGAAACAACTTGAGGCGTTCGATAAGATAATACTCTCGCCCGGACCGGGAATCCCAAGCGAGGCTGGTCTGCTGCTCGATGTAATAAAGACCTATGCCGGAAAAAAGCCAATCCTTGGCGTGTGCCTCGGACATCAGGCTATAGGCGAAAGTTTCGGCAGCAGCCTTACAAACCTCAGTTCGGTATTCCACGGCGTGGCAACACCATCTACTACGATTGCCGACGACTATCTCTTCGAGAATCTGCCTAAGACATTCGAGGTTGGCAGATACCACTCTTGGGTGGTAGACAAGGAGAATCTGGCAGACTGTCTTGAAGTAACCTCGGTGAGCGATGAAGGTTACATTATGTCACTCCGCCACAAGCAGTTCGACATACGCGGAATTCAGTATCACCCGGAGAGTGTTCTTACTCCCGACGGAAAGACAATTTTGAAAAACTGGTTAAATCATTAAAAACACAACACACATTATGAAAAAATATCTATTAAGACTGATTGAGGGTGACATTCTGTCGCAGGAAGACACCCACAACATAATGCTCAACATCATCAGCGAACAGTACAACGAGCATCAGATTGCAGCCTTGCTGATGGCTTTGCAGACACGCGGCGTAAGCGTTGACGAACTACTTGGCTTCCGTCAGGCTCTTCTTGAAACCGGAAAGTACATCAATTTTGAGGATTTGAACACGCTCGACATCGTTGGAACAGGCGGCGACGGAAAAAACTCCTTCAACATCTCAACCTGTTCGGCATTCGTAATTGCCGGTGCAGGCTACAAAGTAAGCAAGCACGGAAACGGCGGCTCATCGTCGGTTAGCGGCGCAAGCAACGTTCTGCAAGGACACGGAGTAAAATTCACCGATGACGAGAGCAAATTGCGCCGAAGCATCGAAGAGTCCGGCATCTGCTACTTCCACGCGCCACTCTTTGCCTACGGAATGAAGTTCGTTGGTCCTACAAGAAAGGCTCTCGGCGTGCCGACATGCTTCAACCTGCTCGGTCCGTTGGTAAATCCTTGTCATCCAAAGAATTCGCTTCACGGAACGGCAAACCAGAGCCAGATGCGACTCTACACCAACATTCACCAGAAAATTGGCGACAACTACGGAGTTATTACAAGTTACGATGGCTACGACGAGATTTCGCTCACAAGCGGATTCAAAATCTGTACAAACAACTTCGAAAAGGTTTATACTCCAAAGGAACTTGGTCTGAACTACGTTGAGCAGAGCGAAATCTACGGCGGCGAAACGGCAGAAGAGGCAATGAAGATTTTCGATGCCGTGCTCGACGGAACAGCCACAGAGAGCCAGAAAAACGTAGTGATTGCAAACGCTGCATGTGGAATAAGCATCATGGAGAAGAATCTGTCGATGGAAGAAACAATCGCAATAGCGCGCGAATCGCTCGAAAGCGGAAAGGCTCTTGCCACATTGAAGAAATTCATTGAGATAAACTCTTGATTATGAAAGATATCCTAAGCGAAATATGTGCATACAAGCGCATCGAAGTTGCCAAACAGAAAGAAGCCGTGCCGTTCGACACCATTGTTGAGATGGCAGGTAAACTGATGGCTGAAGACGGCAGTCCGATACGCTCGATGCGAGGCTCGCTCGAAGAATCGAAAAGCGGAATCATTGCCGAGTTCAAGCGCAAATCGCCGTCGAAAGGCTGGATTAAGGAAGACGGCAAGCCCGAAATCATTCCGCCATCATACTCAGAAAACGGCGCGGCGGCACTCTCAATCCTAACCGACGAGAATTACTTCGGAGGCAGTATGGCGTTTCTGAAAACAGCGCGCAAACTGGTCGAAACGCCTATTCTGCGCAAGGATTTCATCATAGACGAATATCAGCTTTATCAGGCTAAGATAATCGGAGCCGACGCAGTTCTGCTCATCGCCGCCGACCTTACAAAGGACGAATGTAGGAATCTGGCACACACGGCGCACGAACTTCAACTCGAAACGCTACTCGAGATACACAGCGAAAGCGAACTGGAATATGTTGGCGACTGCATCGACATGGTTGGAGTGAACAACCGCAACCTCGGCACATTCCACACCGACGTGCAGAACTCGTTCAGACTATCCGAACTTCTGCCAAAAGACATGCTCCGCGTGTCGGAAAGCGGAATTTCGAATCCCGACACGGTGAACGAACTGAGACAGGCAGGATTCAGAGGCTTCCTCATCGGCGAGAATTTCATGAAGACAGAAAATCCGGGCGCGGCACTTGCCGAGTTCATCTCAAAAATAAGATAAGCCATGATTCGTAAGGTATGCGGAATGCGCGAGGCTCAGAACATTCGCGACGTTGAGGCTTTGGGCATTGACTGGATGGGCTTCATCTTTTGGGAGAAGACAAAACGAAACGTTGCACATAAACCCGACTATCTGCCCGAGAAATGCAAGCGCGTGGGCGTATTTGTCGATGCCGACATCGATTTCATCGAGCAGAAGCAGAAAGATTTCGGGCTGAATATCATTCAGTTGCACGGAAATGAATCGCCCGAATTCTGCAATATGGTGAAGAAAAGACTCGGCACAACGGTAATGAAGGCTTTCAGTTTCAAAACTGCTGAAGATGTTGCAAAAACCAACGAATATGAAGGTGCGTGCGACTACTTTCTGTTCGACACTCCCACCCCAAACGCAGGAGGAAGCGGCAAGATGTTCGACTGGTCGCTGCTCGAGAGTTACAAGGGCAACACGCCGTTCATACTCAGCGGCGGAATAGGCATCGGTAGCGTGGAGGCTCTGAAAGCATTCAGTCATAACAAATGGGCAGGAATCGACGTAAACAGCAAATTCGAGGTCGAACCGGCATTAAAAGACGTCGAATTGCTCCGCTCATTCTTCGAATCACTTTAACAAGACAAGAAAATCTTAAAAATTATGAACAGGATAAATCAACTTTTCAGTAGCAAGAAGGAGAACATTCTTTCAATCTACTTCTGTGCAGGACATCCTACACTCGACGGAACGGTTAACACGATAGAACAGTTGGAGAAAAAGGGCATCGACATGATTGAAATCGGAATCCCTTTCAGCGACCCAATGGCAGACGGTCCTGTTATTCAGGATGCTGCAACAAAGGCTCTGCGCAACGGAATGTCGCTCCGTCTGCTGTTCGGCCAACTGAATGACATTCGTAAGAGCGTTAACATCCCGCTCGTGCTGATGGGCTATCTCAACCCAATCTATCAGTACGGACTGGAGAAATTCTTTGCCGACTGCGCCACAATCGGCATCGACGGCGTGATAATCCCCGACCTTCCGTTCAAGGACTATCAGGAAACAGTAAAGCCGATTGCCGACAAGAACGACGTTCGCACCATCATGCTGATAACTCCGGAAACGAGCGACGACCGAATCCGCTTCATCGATGAAAACACAAACGGATTCATCTACATGGTTTCGTCAGCAGCCACAACGGGCGCGCAGAAGGAGTTCGACGCGTCAAAGCAGGCTTACTTCAACAAGGTTAATGCCATGAGCCTGAAAAATCCGCGAATGATTGGCTTCGGCATTAGCAACAAACAGACTCTCGAGAGTGCGCAGAAAAATGCCGCCGGCGCAATCATCGGCAGCCGCTTCGTGACGCTGTTCGACCAACTTCAAGACCCTGCCAAGGCTATCGACCAACTTCTCGAAGACTTAAAGCACTGACAACACAAATACATCGAAGATAGCATCTGTAAAGATGAGAAGAAAGCGTTCTGCCGTCATAGCAGAACGCTTTCATTTAATTCATTTGTTTAGCCATCGCGCTGCCCGAACCTGCATATTCTCGCGCAGTTGGTCGCGATAAAGCCAGATTTCGCGCGAGTGGTAGTTGCCCTCCTTGCCAATGAGCGGCAGAACATAGTCGGTTGCCGAGAAACCATCGACAAGCAGAAGATTCGAAACCGTATCGAGCGTAACCGTAAGATTATCTTTCTTTTGCTGATTCAGAGGGATGAAAGGCGACGGCTCAGTAACAAGATTAGCTGGAGTGGCATCGGTTCGCCAGTTCACAGGATTGATGCAGACAGTACTACGCGGAAAGATGGCGCACGAAGCATCGCGCACCGAATTGTAACAGATAGTTACACCAACATCGTCGGCTCGCTGTGCAGGACGTATTTGATTGCACTCGTCGAGCATCTTCTGCGGTATGCTCGCCCCGATTATGTAGGCGGCAATCATCCTATTGCTAACAGAATCGTCCATCTGGCGCATCAGTTCGAGAGCAATCATAGCACCTTGACTGAATCCGGCAAGAATGAACGGACGACCTTTATTTTCGTGTCTCAGATAATAGTCGAACGCCTTGCGCACATCGTCGGTAGCCAACGGCAGTCGCGCCGCCGTAAGACTATCGTTCACGAACGACTGGAGCGAGCATTGTCGATAGTATGGCGAGTAGAAATTAAATTTCCCGTCCAGCAAATCGTCCACGCCCTTCATCTCACTTAGCATCGGTGCACGAAGGCTGTCAGCGTACGTATCGGCATAATGGCAGATTTCGTTCATCGACAGAGAATAGTCGCCCGTCTCGGTGGAAATTATGTAAAAAATATCGGCTTCTCCCCCACGGTTAGTCATGTACCACTGCGACGCGTCGGCATAGTCGGGCTGCTGCGGAATAATCTCGCGTTGCGCCGTCACGCCACCATGTTCAGCGCACGAAGCGAAGAATATTATTCCGCAAAGCAGAAAAGCAAATATGGAACAGAAATTTGTTCTTCTCATAGTATTCTTGCGTTATATTCGTTGAGCGCAAAGATAGACAAGAAATCGCGAAAACAACACAAAAGTACAAAAAAATAGAGGTCGAATTACTGACTGGGAAAAACGACCTCTATTTTTTATTGTTTCCTTGCCTTCATCAACTCAACCGCCTCTTTTCCTGTCAGGTGCTCGATGTCGAATCTGATTGCAAGCATGCGAGAAAATCCGCTCTCAATCTCCTTCGCCAAGCCCTCCTCATCATTTGGATTATAGTGTTTGCCGAGAAGTCTTATTATTTCCATCTTTTCTGCCTCATCTTCAACGATATGTATCCGTCCGAAAGCAATCACGCTTCGGAAGAAAGTTGTGTACTTTTCGGGGCGAACCTCGTCTTTCTCGACAACACAAAAAGAAGCCTTGTCGTGCTTGCGTATTGCATCAATCTTATGTCCACTCAAAGCACTATGGAAATACAGCCGTCCGTCGTTATAAACAAAACTTATCGGGACGGCATAGGGATAATCCTCATCGCCCAGCAACGCCAATGTTCCTGCGGTTGCCGTTTTCAAAATTCTAATACTTTCCTCGTCTGAAAGTTGCTGGCGTTTACGCCTCATTTCTCTGAAATTTTCCATATTTTATGATAGTATTTTTAGTCCGATAACCGATGCTACGAGCGTTGCAATGAAGAATAATCGCCAAAATGTGACAGGCTCACCAAATACGAAAATGCCGACAAGCACCGTGCCAGCAGCGCCAATGCCAGTCCATACAACATAAGCCGTACCAATAGGAATCGTCCGCGTGGCACACGCAAGCAAAATCATACTGAGAACCGTGAACAAAAGGAATCCGCCCCACCATGCCCAAAATTCAAAACCTGCTACGGCCTTTGCACGACCTATGCAATAGGTAAATCCTACTTCGCACAGTCCAGCAACAAATAAAAAAATCCAGTTCATAAAAATAACCTTACAGTCTGTTTGAGGGCTGCAAGACTATCTCGGCGACTCCTTCTAAGACGATGCAAAAATACTATTTTTCCGTAAAACAATCACATTTTATGTTGGAGAATTCAGAAGAATTTACTGTTCTCTCAATGGTCGTTTACTGCCGAATTCGATATTTCGTCAGAACTGAATGTGCTTGTTGCTGATCTTTTGCATCCTCGAAAATGTGAAGTGTATTCATGAACAAAAACGTGACATCACAACAGCAAAGACATCTTACGTTTTTTCCACATAGTTTAATCTTTATGATATAACATAAGTCTGGAACATTTCTTTGCAACAATATTCCAGACTTATGTTCTTATCCATCTCACAATCAGCAAGATTACATATTAAATTTATAAAAATGGTTTACCGGGCCGAAACCGTGACCAATCTCATAATCAGCCCCGGCAATGATGGCAGAGTTGATGTAGTCTTTCGCCAATTTTGCCGACTCGGTAAGCGAACAGCCCTTTGCCAACATACTTGCAAATGCCGACGACATTGTGCAGCCCGTTCCGTGAGTGTTTCGCGTCTCGATGCGAACCGAAGGCAGCTCAACGACCTCGCCTTCCTCGGCATTACAGAAGATGTCGACAAGTCTATCCTCAGTCAAGTGTCCGGCTTTCAGAAGTACTGATGTGCCACATCTTTCGGCAAGGACACGAGCGGCATCCTTCAAATCCGATTGTCTGTCGAGTTTCGCTCCGCCAAGCAGAATCTCAGCCTCTGGAATATTCGGCGTAATAACGCGACTCATCGGCATCAAGCCCGAAACGAGGCTCTCAATGGCATTCTCCTCAATCAGCCTATGTCCCGAAGTAGAAACCATCACGGGGTCGAGAACGATATTCTGCACGCCATACTTCTGCAAAACTTGGACAACGGCATCGGCAACCTCGGCAGAATGTAACATTCCAATCTTTACGGCATCTACGCCGATGTCCTCTATAACCGCCTCAATCTGCTGGGTTATAACCTCTACCGGAATGGCGTGAACAGCCTTTACGCCGAGCGTATTCTGCACCGTTACGGCGGTGATTGCCGATGCAGCATAGCATCCGCACGCCGAAATTGTCTTTATATCTGCCTGAATGCCAGCGCCACCGCCAGAATCGCTTCCGGCGATGGTAAGAACTCTTCTGTATTTTTTCATTGCATCATCTTGTTTTTTCAGACCACAAAGATAATACTAATTAGCCGAAAGACATAAGAATCGTGGCTGAGATTTACATTTTCATCAGTTTGCTAACATTTATGTCGCCACTGCCTGTTACGCGCTTGCTAAATTTGCGAGCCTTTCCGGCAAGTTCAACATCGCCGCTACCTGTTACAGAAACTGAGACATCGTAACTTGCAATATATTTGCATTTTACATCACCACTACCTGTAACAGACACTTCTGCACCGTTGGCTCTAACATCGTTTGCATAGATGGTGCCGCTGCCCGTTACGCTCATCTTTATTTTCGTTGCCACAACCTTCTGCAACTTAACCTCGCCGCTGCCACTTACCGATGTTTTAAGTTCGTCAACCTTCAACTGGTCTCTTACATCGAGGTCGCCGCTGCCTGTAACCGAAAAATCCTTTACGGTTGGCGACTGGACATAGACAACAAGTCCGCTCAAATCAACATCTTTGCTGAAAAACGGGAACTTTATGCCATCATTATCAATATAAACGCTTAGTTTGCCGTTCTTTACCTGAGTCTTTACGCAGGCAACAGCATCTTTCTTGCCAACAACCTTAACGCTGTACCGAGAACCTTGCGTGTAAACGATGTTTATGCTTCCGAGAAGACAGACGCTGCTGAACGTGCCCACATTTCTGACCTGGCTTATGCGGTTGTTGCCCGACGGCTCGGAAGAATCATTGCTTGAAAAATACGGGCTGTCAATCTCGCCCGAAAAAAAATCAGTAGACTTGTCTCCGCCATTTGCAAATGCGAACATTCGTGCCGCAGGAAGCATTACCAGTACTAAAACAGACAATAGATAAACGAGTAAATTTTTCATGTTATGTATTTTTTAATGTTTTCTGTGCATTAGACGCAACAACTATATGGTAACGTTGCAGCAAAACAAATATTTTTTTTACTTTTGCACAAATATTTGTAAAAGAAACGCATATTTAAACAAAATTTTATTGAAATAATGGAGACAATACCAAGTTTTGCGGTTGATCACACCAACTTGCGCCCGGGAATCTACATCTCAAGACAAGATTCAGTAGGAGACGAATTCATCACTACATACGATATCCGAATGACCGGTCCGAACCAAGAACCGGCTCTCGCACCTGCTGCCATTCACACCATCGAGCACATCGTTGCAACATATCTGCGCAACAACGACGAGTGGAAGGATAACGTAATATACTGGGGACCAATGGGATGCCTTACCGGAAACTATCTCATTCTGAAAGGCAATTATCCTTGCGAGCAGATTCGCAGTCTGATGATTGAAGCGTTTCAGTATGTAGCCGACTACGACGACAATCAGAACGCCGTTCCGGGAACAACAGCTGCAACCTGCGGAAACTATCTGATGCACGACCTTCCGATGGCAAAATGGGAAGCAAAGAGATACGTTCAGCGACTGAAAAACGAATTCTGCTGCGTATATCCGGGAGTTGAGCGACCAACCGACAACAATGGTCTGCAATTCTTCGACGCTTAACAACACTTTTTATTATAACGTAAAATGGACTTGAACGCATTAGACATAGCCAGTATGGCTGGTCATATAATGCTTGAGAACGGAGCTGAGATTTCGCGTGTTGAGGAGATTATGGAAAGGATTGCATCGAGTTTCGGTGCAGATTCACGAAAATTCTTTGTGCTCAGCAACGGAATTTTCACCACCGGAAAAGGCTATGCCAATGTTGAATTCATACCGATTCACGGTTCGCAACTCGACAAGGTTATCGAGATAAACCAAATGTCGAGAGACATTGAAGCCGGAATGTACACAATCGAGGAAGCCTACGAAAAACTCAAACAGATAAAGGGCATTCCGCCCCACCCCGTATGGGAGCAACTTTTGGGTTCGGCACTCGGTTCGGCAGCTTTCTGCGCCATATTTGGCGGCGGACTGGCAGATTGTGCTCTTTCGCTCGTGTCGGGAGTGCTTCTGTGGATTTTCGTGCTATATGTAAGTATGCCGTGCTTCTCTAAAGTCACGGGCAACATTGTTGGTGGCATCTTGGTCACGATTTTCAGCATAGTGTGCTATAACTTCGGAATCGGACACCTCGACAACATCCTTATCGGAGCAATAATTCCGCTGATTCCGGGAGTTGCCTTCACTAATGGAATTCGCGACCTCGGAGCCGAAGACTACATTGCCGGCGCAACGCGAATGCTCGACGCGTTGATGGTTTTTCTCTGCATCGCAGTCGGAGTGTGTATCACCTTCTTGATTGACAGCCATATAGAAGGCTATATGATTCAACTTAAAGGCACTCTTATTGACCCAATCACGGCAACGTGGCCAATACAGATTCTATCGGCATTCGTAGGCACGGCAGCATTCGGCGTTCTGTATGGCGTTCCACGCAAATATTACGTTCCGTGCGCCGTATGTGGAACAGCCGGCTGGATTGTCTATCTGGCTATGCTAAGATATGCCAGCACAAGCACGGTAGAATCGGCTCTGTTTGCCACTATGACGGTGGTTATATCAGCCTATTTCTATGCCTTCAGGCTGGGCTGCCCAGTCATCGTTTTCCTCATCTGCGGAATATTTCCGCTCGTACCGGGAGCCGGCATTTTCTGGACAAGTTACAACATAGTGAGCGACCACCTTACCGCTGCTCTCGCAAGCGGATTCGAGGCCGTAAAACTCACATTCTCAATCGTCTTCGGAATAATAATAATTACGGAGATGCGACGGCAAATCTTCAAACGTAAAAAGACAAAATAACACAAAAACAGGAAAACTATGCTTATCACAACACATACACCATCGGTCTTGCTGATTTATACAGGCGGAACTATTGGAATGATTGAGAATCCCGAAACTGGGGCTCTCGAAAGTTTCAAATTCGATTATCTTGCCGAGCAGGTTCCTGAGCTGAAGCGATTTAACTATCGAATCGTAACATATCAGTTCGACCCGCCAATCGACTCATCGGACATGGAGCCGCAGATTTGGTCGAAAATCGTGCAGATAATCACCTACAATTACAATTTGTACGACGGCTTCGTGATTCTTCACGGAACGGACACGATGGCTTACACGGCATCTGCCCTCAGTTTCATGCTCGAGAATCTGTCAAAACCAGTTATCCTTACAGGAAGTCAGCTTCCAATCGGACAACTCAGAACCGATGGAAAGGAAAATCTGATAACGAGCATCGAGATTGCCGTGGCAAAACATCCCGACGGCACGCCGATGGTTCCTGAAGTGTGCATCTACTTCGACAACAAACTGATGCGCGGCAACCGAACGACGAAGATAAATGCCGAGAATTTCTCTGCCTTCTGCTCATATAACTATCCGGTTATTGCAACCGCAGGAATCCACATTAACTACAACGAATCGCTGATAAGAAAGCCGAGCGACAAGCCTCTCAACCCACATTACGTCTATGATTCAAACGTAATTGTGCTTACGCTTTTCCCGGGAATTCAAGAAAACATCATCAGACAAGTTGTTACGAGCAATACGGTTCATGCCATCGTTCTGCGCTCATTCGGCTCGGGCAATGCTCCGCAAAAAGAATGGCTTGTTAATTGCCTGAAATATGCCGTGGACAACGGAATCGTCGTGGTAAACATCAGCCAATGCCTTGCAGGAAACGTTGAGATGGACCGTTATCAGACTGGTGTCCAACTGCTTGAGGCCGGCGTTGTGAGTGGCCACGACTGCACACTCGAGGCTACAATTACAAAACTGATGTTCTTACTCGGTCATGGCATGTCGCCAGCCGAAGTAAGAGAAAAAATGACGCAATCAATCTGCGGCGAGATAACCGAATAATCAAGGCACAGCCAAGGTTATAACGTACTCATCAGCAAAGTGATAATAGACTTTCAGAGTGTCGGCAAAAGTCGCGTTTACAGATTGTTTCATAATCATGAAACCATCAGTAAACGCTCCGTCTGACCGATGATAATCAATGACTTTCATCTGTTTCTTAAAATCAACGCCTTCCTTGTCGAGAAGTTTGTAGGCCGCCTCTTTGCCCGACCATACGGCAAGTGACGAATCTTCGAGAAGTTGCTGACTTTCAATCCATAAAGGCTCATCAGTCTCCATATAATGCGTGTGGATTCTAAAAGCCTGCGGCGACTTCTTTTCCAAATCCAAACCGATCGGATGCTCGTTGCACAACGCAACAGAAGCCCACCCTCTTGAATGAGAAATAGAAATATAAACATCTGATTGTCTGAATATTGGAGAACCGTTTTCTTTATACACAATCTCCTCGTCAAGACCACGGACAAGATACAGAAGAAACCGCACGCCAATCCATTCAAGTTTTCGGCTCGACGCCTTGAAGGTGTCAATCTTAGCCTGATAACGAGCCTTGTTTGGCAGACAGTCGAGCATCATGTCGAGCGGTTCGCTCAACTTCATAGCATAAATCCTAACCGCACCGCAATGGGCAGCAAGAAAATGCTTGCCTTCAACAAAGCGACTGCGTTCAACTTTCCATTCCGAAAAATCCATCAAGCCTTTGCCTCCTCTTTCGATTTAGGTTTGTCGCCTTCGGCAGCCGATTTTATTGTCACCTTCACCTTCAGAATACGACGGTCGTTCATTTCAAGAATCTCAAAATCGAAATTTTTGTACGGGATGACTTCGTGAACCTTCGGGAATTCTCCCTTCAACTCCAGAAGCAAACCGGCAAGCGTATCGGCATCGCCTTCGGCATCTTCGAAAATATCATCTTCGAGTTTCAGTATTCGGTAAAAATCAGAAAGCATAACCTTTGCCTCAAAGATGTAAACATTCTCTTTTATTTTTACGAACAGAGCATTTTCCTCGTCGTACTCATCATTTATCTCGCCAACAATCTCTTCGATTATATCCTCCATCGTAACAATTCCGCTTGTTCCGCCAAACTCGTCAACCACGATGGCTATATGTACCTTGTTTGCCTGAAAATCGCGAAGCAAATCGTCGATTTTCTTTGTATCAGGCACGAAGAACGGCGGACGGATTAGCGACTGCCATCTGAAGTTGTTCGGCTTACCAAGATGCGGAAGCAAATCCTTGATGTATAGCACACCTTTTATATTATCCTTGTTGCCAAGATAGACAGGAATGCGCGAATAATTGTTCTCGACGATGCACTTTAAAACTTCGTTGAACGGCGTACTCATCTCAAGGTCAACCACATCGAGGCGCGATGTGAGCACCTCCTTCACCGTTTCGTCGCCAAATCTGATGATGCCCTTCAGCATATTTCGTTCCTCGGCAATCTCCTTTTTATCAGTCAGTTCGAGTGCCTGATCAAGTTCCTCCACACTTATTGAATGAGACTCTTTCGAAGCCACCTTCTCGGCAATGAACGAAGAATGAACTAAAAGCGATGAAAACGGATAGAAAATGGTACGCAACAACGAGATTGCAGGCGCGGCTATCCGGCAGAACGAAAGTGTGTGCTGAGCCGAATAGATCTTTGGCATTATCTCGCCAAAAAGAAGCAGCAAGAACGTGAGAATAACCGTTGTGAACACAAACTCGGCAACCTCAGAGCCTACGCCAAAATGCAGAACGCACGAGATAATGTAGTTGCACAGCATGATAATCAGCACATTAACAAAATTGTTTGCAATAAGAATGGTAGCAAGCAATCGCTCAGAATCTGAGCGCAGCGTGATTATCCTTTTGTCGGTAGAACTGTCACCTTCTTCTATTTTATTAAGGTCTGTCGGGGCTAAAGAGAAGAAAGCTATTTCAGATGCGCTGACAAATCCCGACATAAACAGCAGCATCAAAGTTATAATCATAGCAATGACTACTCCCACAGAAGGAGTAGTCAGGCTTATGTTACTAAAAATCTGTAAATAAGATTCGGAGTCCAATTAAAATCAATTTAGTTCAACAATCAAAACGGCGTCTGTTCATCGTTAGATGTCTGCACCTCTGGCTGAGCCACAGGCTGCTGTACCGCCGCAGGAGCAACAACCGTCTGTTCCGGACGTCGTCCTCCTCCCAACAATTCCATATTGTCGGCAATAATCTCTATAACACGTTTCTGCACACCATTTCTATCGTCGTAAGTGCGCGATTTAATCTTGCCCTCGATATAAACCCTGTCGCCTTTGTGCAGATACTGCTCGGCGATTTTTGCCAGACCTTTCCACAGCACGACGTTGTGCCATTCTGTCTGTTCCGGAACTTCTGTACCATTGGCAAGTCGGTAGCCCTTTTCGGTCGTAGCCACCGTAAATGTTGCAACCGGCACGTCCTGCATTACATATCTTACTTCAGGATCGCGTCCCAAGTTGCCAATAAGCATGACCTTGTTTAATGACATAAATACTTTAATTTAAGTTTATCAATTATTATATAGCAGCGCAAATATAATGTATTTTGACAAGAAAAACAACTACAATGCTAATATTTAGCCATTTAATCAACTTTTTTATGATTTTATTTTCGTGGTTTGACGAAAAGCACTATATTTGCACTCCGAAAAGTAATAATAGTATAATTTAGATATGACTAAAGCAGATATCGTAAGCGAAATTTCAAAGAAGACAGGTATCGATAAAACAACCGTTCTAACTTCTGTTGAAGCCTTTATGGATGTGGTTAAGGAATCACTTAACAATAAGGAAAATGTTTACCTTCGCGGATTCGGCAGTTTTGTCGTTAAGACTCGCAAGGCTAAGATTGCCCGCAACATCTCAAAGGGTACAGCCATCACCGTTGCAGAGCACGATGTGGCATCATTCAAGCCATCTAAGGCATTTACTCTTGATAAGTAATTGTCTATAGAATAAGAGAATTAGTTAACAAAATTATTAATCATTTAAATTTCTAAGCAATGCCAAGCGGAAAAAAGAAAAAAAGACACAAGATGTCTACTCACAAGCGTAAAAAAAGACTAAGAAAGAACAGACATAAGAGCAAGTAAAAAAGCTAAAGTCTGTCAGACTTTATAAAAGAACAAACTTGTAAGCCCTGAAACTTATAGGTTTGTTCTTTATTTATAAGTCGACAAGTAGTTTTGAGTACTAACCAAACAGTTCGTAGAATGAAAAGCGAAGTTTTTGTTGATGTTCGCCCCAAAGACATATCAATAGCACTACTCGAAGACAAGTGCTTGGTTGAGTTCCAGAAGGAAGGCCGCGCAGCCTCTTTTTCTGTGGGCAACATTTATCTGGCAAAGATACGCAAGCTGATGCCGGGACTGAACGCATGTTTCGTCGATGTCGGCTTTGAACGCGATGCATTCCTACACTATCTTGACCTTGGTCCTCAATTCAACTCTCACGCCAAATATTTGAAGCAGGTTTTAAGCGACCGCAAAAAACTCTACCCTATTTCAAAGGCCACTGTGCTGCCCGATATAGACAAGGGAGGCAGCGTGCAGAACACTTTGCAGCAAGGACAGGAGGTTCTTGTTCAGATTGTTAAGGAGCCTATATCTACCAAAGGTCCGCGACTAACATGCGAAATATCATTCGCAGGACGCTACCTTGTACTGATTCCTTTCAACGACAAGGTTTCGGTATCATCAAAGATAAAATCTGGCGAGGAAAGAGCCCGTCTTAAGCAACTTATACACAGCGTAAAGCCAAAAAACTTTGGCGTTATCGTACGCACCGTTGCCGAAGGCAAGAGAGCCGCCGAACTGGATGCCGAACTTAAAATGCTGCTCAAACATTGGGAAGACGCACTTGCAAAGTGTATGAGCGCCCAGAAAACGCCTATGCTTGTGCACGAAGAGACAAGCCGTACGGTGGCTTTACTGCGCGATCTTTTCAACCCTTCATACGAGAACATCTATGTAAACGATGAGAAAGTGTTCCACGAAGTGAAGGATTATGTGTCGATAATCGCACCAGAAAAGACCGACATAGTAAAACTCTACACGGGGCAATTACCTATCTTCGACAACTTCGCCATCACAAAGCAAATAAAGTCATCCTTTGGCAAGACAATCAGCTACAAGCACGGTGCATACCTTATTATAGAGCACACAGAGGCTCTGCATGTGGTTGATGTGAACAGCGGAAACCGTTCGAAATCGGAAAACGGACAGGAAGCCAATGCCCTTGACGTAAACCTTGGTGCTGCCGATGAGCTTGCACGACAGTTAAGACTGAGAGATATGGGTGGAATCATCGTTGTAGATTTCATCGATATGACTCAAGCCGAGAATAGACAGAAACTTTATGAGCGCATGTGTCAGAACATGCAGAAAGACCGCGCGCGCCATAACATTCTGCCTCTTAGCAAGTTCGGTCTGATGCAGATAACCCGTCAGAGAGTACGCCCTGCAATGGATGTAACGGTAGATGAGACATGTCCTACCTGCAACGGAAAGGGCACGATTAAGTCGTCTATCCTGTTCACCGACATGATTGAGAGTAAAATTGACTATCTGGTTCACAAGTTGGGAATCAAGAAGTTTAAGTTGTACGTACATCCTTACATTGCTGCCTACATAAATCAAGGCTTCATCTCGCTCAAGAGAAAATGGCAATTCAAGTACGGCTTTGGCTTCAAGGTAATTCCTTCACAGGAATTGGCATTCTTACAGTACGAATTCATCGACGAAAAGGGCGAGGAACTCGACATGAGAGAAGAATCGGAAATCATGTAAAGAAATTACGCACAAAAAAGTATTAAGGAGGCTGTCTGCAATCATGTCGACAGCCTCTTTCTTTTTCTCAAAACAGAAATCGGCAACAAAATACCTGCTAACATTTTTATATCTAACAGCATAAAAAGTTAATAAAAATGTTTTTCAACTACTTTTTTTTTTGCAAATTTGCAAATCAAATTCAATAGACTAAAAAATGAATCAAGAAAACAGAGAGACACAAAATCCGTTTCTGCAAGAATGGACTACTCCGCACGGAACAATCCCGTTCGACAAGATACATGTTGATGACTTTGAGCCTGCACTGAAAATAGCACTCGACAAAGCCAATGATGAAATAGAACGCATCACATCAAACCCAGAAGCACCGACTTTCGAGAACACCATCGAGGCTCTCGCTAAGCCAAACGAACTTCTGGACAACGTGTGCAACACTCTGTTTAACTTGATGAGTGCCGAGACAAACGACCAAATTGACGAGGTGGCAGAGAACGTTTCGCTGAAACTAACCGAGCACAGCACCGAGGTTATGTTCAACAAAAAACTCTTTGCACGAGTAAAGGCTATTTACGAGCAGAAGCCAGCCCTCAATGCCGAGGAATCAATGCTTCTGAACAAGACATACAACAGTTTTGTACGAAGCGGCGCAAACCTAAGCGACGAAGACCAACAAAAAATGAAGGCTCTCGAGGCAGAAAAGTCTCAACTAACAATAAAGTTCTCGCAGAACAATCTGAAAGAGAACGCAAAATTCATTCTTCACATCACAGACGAAGACGATTTGGCAGGGCTTCCCGAAAGTTCGGTAGAGGCGGCAAAGCAGGCTGCCGAAGAGCGCAGTCTGGACGGCTGGGTATTCACGCTCGAAGCACCAAGTTACAGTCCGTTCCTGACATACGCAGACAAGCGCGAACTGCGCGAGAAAATCTATCGTGCCTATAACACAAAATGCTTCCACGACGATGAATTCGACAACAAGGAAATTGTAAAGAGGCTCGTAAACATCCGTCGCGAGAAGGCTCAACTTTTGGGATTCAGCACATACGCCGAATACACTCTGAAAGAGCGCATGGCAGGCAATTCTGAAAACGTTTACAAGTTACTGAACCAACTTCTCGAGGCTTACAAACCAACTGCACACAAGGAGATTGAAGCCGTAAAAACCAAGGCTAAGGAACTTACCGGCTCGGACATCGAAATAATGCCGTGGGATTTTGCCTACTATTCAAACAAACTGAAGCAGGAACTACACAACCTCAACCCTGAGATGCTGCGCCCTTACTTCCAACTCGACAAGGTTAAGAAAGGTGTCTTCGGACTGGCAACAAAACTCTACGGAATAACATTCAAAGAAAACAAGGATATCCCCGTATATCACCAGGATGTAACGGCATACGAAGTGTTCGACAAAGACGGCTCTTTCCTTGCCGTTCTCTATACCGATTTCCATCCACGCAAGAGCAAGCGTTCGGGTGCATGGATGACATCATTCAAAGAGCAGTATATCGATGAAAACGGAGTTAACCACCGTCCGCATGTAAGCATTGTGATGAATCTGACAAAGCCGACGCCGTCAAAACCTGCCCTGCTTACGCTCGGCGAGATTGAGACGTTCCTTCACGAATTCGGACACGCGCTTCACGGCATGTTCGCCAATACGAAGTATGCCGAACTGAGCGGAACAAACGTATGGTGGGACTTCGTAGAATTGCCATCGCAGTTTATGGAGAACTATGCCGTTGAACCTGATTTCCTGAACACATTCGCATCGCACTTCGAAACAGGCGAGCCGATGCCTTCGGAATTGATTGACAGAATCATCGCAAGCCGAAACTTCAACTGCGCATACGCATGTCTCAGACAAGTGAGTTTCGGACTCCTCGACATGGCTTATTATACAAAGACCGAGGCTTTCGACGAGGACATCAAGACATTCGAGCAAAACGCATGGAAAGAGGCTCAGGTTTTGCCAGTCATCCCAGAAAGTTGCATGACCGTTCAGTTCGGGCACATCATGAGCGGCGGATATTCAGCCGGATATTACAGCTACAAATGGGCAGAGGTGCTTGATGCCGATGCCTTCTCGCTCTTTAAGCAAACAGGCATATTCAACACAGAAACAGCAGAGAAATTCCGCCGCGAGGTTCTTTCGAAAGGCGGAACAGAGCATCCGATGGAACTTTACAAGCGTTTCCGCGGACAAGAGCCAAGCATCGATGCCCTGCTGAAGCGTAACGCCATTATATAAACTATGAACAAAAAAGAAGAACTCGATTCGAGATACATGAGAATGGCTCGCATCTGGGCCGAGAACTCATATTGCAAACGCCGTCAGGTCGGAGCCTTGATGGTGAAGAACAACATGATAATTTCCGACGGATACAACGGCACTCCGTCGGGATTTCCGAATGTCTGCGAGGACGAGAACAACGTAACATTCCCCTACGTTCTGCATGCCGAGGCAAACGCCATAACCAAACTGGCACGCACGAGCAACAGTTGCAGCGAGGGAGCAACACTCTATGTAACGGCATCGCCCTGCATAGAATGTGCAAAACTGATTATTCAGGCTGGCATAAAAAGGGTTGTCTACGGCGAGAAATATCGTCTGAGCGACGGAATCGAACTTCTTGAGAGAGCAGGCATCGAGGTAGTTTTCCTCGATGTTCACGAAGAAAAATAAGAGTAAAAAGAGAAAAAGTTAAGCACTATGAGCAATAACCGTTCACCACGTTTCGTACCTCTGATAATAGCCGTGAGCATTGTTGTGGGCATCATCATCGGAATGTTCTACACCAACCACTTCACTGGCAACAGATTAGGTATAATAAACACATCTTCCAATAAACTAAACGACCTTCTGAGAATAATCGAAGACCAGTACGTTGATTCAGTAGATGAAGCCGAACTTGTTGAGAATTCGATGTCCGAGATTCTGTCGGAACTCGACCCTCACTCAGTCTACATCAGCGCAAAAGACGCGCAGGCTGCCGACGATGATTTGAAAGGCAGTTTCAGCGGAATCGGTATTCAGTTTACAATCCGCAAGGACACAATACATGTTAACAACGTGATTAAGGGAGGTCCTTCGGAGAAGATTGGAATCATGCCGGGCGACCGAATCATCTCAGTAGACGGAAAGCCTTTCGTTGGCAAAGAAGTCACGAACCAAGAGGCAATGCGCCGTCTGAAAGGTCCGAAGGACAGCAAGGTTAAATTGGGCATCAAGCGTCGCGGAGTTAACAAAACGCTCTACTTCACCATAATCCGTGGCGATATTCCTGTCAGAAGCGTTGATGCCTCTTACCTCATCACCCCAACCGTTGGCTATCTGAAGATTAACAAGTTTGCCGAGACAACTTATTCAGAAATGATGATTGCCCTCGCGCAACTCAGTCAACTTGGAATGAAGCAACTTATCATCGACCTTCGCGGAAATACAGGCGGAATAATGGACGCAGCCATAAACATGTCGAACGAATTCTTGCAGAAAAACCAGCTTATCGTTTACACGCAAGGCAGAAAGCATCCTCGCAAAGATTACCGAAGCGACGGAAAAGGCGCATACAGAAACATTCCGCTGTGCGTACTGATTGACGAAGGCAGCGCATCGGCAAGCGAGATTTTTGCCGGAGCAATGCAAGACAACGACCGCGCTGATATCATCGGCCGCCGCTCGTTTGGAAAAGGTCTGGTTCAACAGCCTATGGGCTTCCGCGACGGCTCAGTAATCCGTCTGACGATAGCAAGATATTACAGTCCTTCGGGCAGATGTATCCAAAAACCTTACGAAAAGGGACACGATGAAAACTACGAGATGGACTTGATTACCAGATACGAGCGAGGAGAATTCTTCTCACAAGACAGCATAAAGCAGAACGGTCCTAAGTTCAAGACACTGAAAGGACGCACGGTTTACGGCGGTGGTGGCATCATGCCAGATATCTTCGTGCCAGAAGACACAACATCTATAACATCATATTATAGAGAATCCGTAAACTCAGGTCTTGTGCTCGAATTTGCATATCAGTACACCGACGAGAACCGCGAAAAAATGCAGAAATACGGCACAAGCAGCGAACTCGCCAAGTATCTGAAAAATCAGGGATTGGTTAATCAGTTTGTAAACTATGCCGAGAAGAAAGGCTTGAAACGCAGAAATCTGATGATTCAGAAAAGTTACAACCTGTTCGAGAACACACTCATCGGAAGCGTAATCTACAATATGCTTGACATCGAAAGTTACATAGAGTTCAAGAACAAGCAAGACGCAACCGTAAAGAAAGCAATTTCGCAATTCGAATGAACAAAAAAGAAATAAGAAAACATATTGCCTCGGTCAAGAAGCAGTATACTCCACAGCAGTTGCTCCAATACTCTAACCAAGTGTTGGAGCAACTTGCAAGTAACCGTCACTTCAGCGATGCAAAGACAATTCTGCTATATCACTCGCTTCCCGACGAGGTGAACACGCACGATTTTGTAAAATTACTGGCAAAGAAGAAGACGGTTCTACTTCCTGTCGTGGTTGGCGATGTTCTCGAAATAAGAAGATACACCGGCGACAACGACCTGAAACTTGGCAGTTTCAACATTCTTGAACCCTGCGGAGAGCCGTTTACAAACCTTAAAGAAATTGATGTTGCCATTGTCCCCGGAGTTGGATTCGACCGAGAGAACAACAGACTTGGACGCGGGAAGGGATATTACGACAAACTTCTGTGCCAGATGCCCGATGTCTACCGAATTGGAATATGCTTTCCGTTTCAGTTTTTTGACAAACTGCCATACGAAGAGCACGACATCAAGATGCACGAAATCATCAGTGGAACATTATAGACGTAATAACCTGAGCGCCAACCTTTTCATTGAGTTGCTGCACAAGTCTGTCGCGACGCAGAAACAAGTCGTGCTTCAGAGCCGGCGACTTAATCTCGACATGCAAAGTCTGATTTTTGATGAACATATCGCCCGTGTAGCGCATAATGGCATTGCCTAAAACATCGCGCCATGCCGAGTTCATCAAATGAAACTCGTTTAGCGGAGATTCAAGTCCATTCTGGCGCAAGAAAAAATTCAGCACCTCGCCTATCGACTGTTCCTTTCGTCTAAACATGTCTTTCTTTTATTTCGCCTGCCGACACATCAAACAGTTTATACTCGCCATTCATGCTCGACAGAATGGCATCGAGATTATCCTTGTTTGTGTCGGTTATAAATGTCTGACCAAATTCATCGCTCGCCACAAGTTTTACAATCTGCTCTACCCTACGCGCATCGAGTTTGTCGAAAATATCATCGAGCAGCAGAATCGGAGTCGTCTTTCTACCTGTTCGGCGGAGAAAATCGAACTGCGCAAACTTCAGCGCAACGACAAATGTCTTGCACTGTCCTTGCGAGCCTTCCTTCTTTAGCGGAAATCCGCCGAGCGACATTATCAAATCGTCCTTGTGAACGCCGTGAAGCGAATATCCAACGATTCTGTCTTTGGCCCTGTCGCGCTGTATTACATCAAGCAGATTGCCTCTCTGTCCGTGCGAAACATATTCGAGTTCAACAGTCTCGTGCTCTGACGATATTAGTTGATAAAACTTCTGAAAAATAGGCATGAACGCCGAGATAAACTCGGTTCTCGCCCTGAAAATCTTGTCACCCTCGATAGCCATCTGTTCTTCCCACAACGAGACGAGTGTCCAGTCAGGCTCTTCTTCCATCTTCAGCAGAGTGTTTCGCTGCAAAAGGGCCTTGTTGTAGCGGATTAGCGCGTCGAGATATTCGCGGTCGTACTGCGATATTACGACATCCATAAACTTACGCCTAACCTCACTTCCGCCCGAGATAAGTTCAGCATCGTCGGGTGACACCATCACCAACGGAATAAGTCCGATATGCTCGCTCAACTTTTTGTAATCCTTCTTGTTACGTCTGAAACGCTTCTTCGTGCCGCGCTTCATTCCGCAGTATATATCCTCGGCATCATTTTGTTCAGAGACATACTGTCCCTGAATAACGAAGAAGTCATCACCGTGGCGGATTACCTGCGAATCTACAGAATTGTTTGCGCTCTTGCAGAATGAGAGGAAATACACCGCATCGAGTATGTTCGTCTTTCCCTCGCCGTTGCTGCCGATGAAACAATTCAGTTTGGGCGACAACGACAAACCTGCTTCCTGTATATTCTTGTAGTTTAAAATCGAAATATGGTTTAACTGCATATCATCATTTGTTCGGACTGCAAAAATAAACTTAATCTTCAAGAAAAAGTAAAAAAACTGCAAATAAATTTCATCAATCGGAATAAAAAAACTATTTTTGCACGCCGACATAGAGGCTAAAACTAAGAAAATAATAAAAAATAAAAAATAATGGCAGAAAATAACAATCTGAAAGAGACTGCTGCTAACGAGCAGCACAATGATGAGAGCAACGGATTTGCAGAAACCATCTCTAAGTCTGAGGCATTCATCAGTGACCACAAGAAGGGTCTGCTTATAGGAACAGGCGCTGTTCTTGCAGTGATTGCGGCCTTCTTCCTTAGCAAGGAATTTTATTTCGGTCCTCGCGAGATTAAGGCATCAACAGAGCTTGCAAAGCCACAGCAACTTTTTAACGAGGGCGATTTTGAGAAGGCTCTGAAGGGCGACAAAGGCACTCCGGGCTTCCTTTCAATCATCGACACATACGGCTGCACCGATGCTGCAAACCTTGCAAACGCTTACGCAGGCATCTGCTACGCACAGACAGGCAAGTACAAAGAGGCTGTAAAATATCTTGAGGACTTCGACGGAAAAGACCAGATGGTTGGTCCTTCAGCACTCGGAACACTGGGCAACTGCTACGCACAACTCAAAGAGTACGACAAGGCAGTAAGCACCCTCAAGAAGGCTGCAAGCAAGGCCGACAACAACTCTCTCAGCCCAATCTTCCTTGTTCAGGCAGGCGAGATTCTCGAAAGTCAGAACAACTACAAGGAGGCTCTTGAGTGCTACGAGCAGATCAAGACAAAGTATGTTCAGTCAATGCAGGCTCAGGATATCGACAAGTACATTGAGCGCGCAAAGGCAAATATTAAATAATATACCTTATATTATAAATACCAAAGGTGCGCTCTGACTATAGAACGCACCTTTTAATTTTTCAACCCACAAACAAAAAACTAATATGGCTACAAAATATCACAATCTGTCGGATTACGACTTCGATTCAGTTCCAAATGCCGAGGGCAAGAAGTTCGGCATCGTTGTTGCCGAGTGGAACAGCAACATAACATTTGCACTTGCCGAGGGAGCACGCAACACTCTCCTGAAGCATGGTGTTAAGGAAGACGACATTGAAATGAAGATGGTTCCGGGAAGTTTCGAACTTATCTACGGTGCTCAGAAGATGAGCAAGAGCGGAAAGTTCGACGCCGTTATCGCCATAGGCTGCGTTGTTAGAGGCGACACTCCGCACTTCGACTACATCTGCGCTGGCACAACTCAGGGATTGGCTCAACTCAATACCGAGGGCGAGATTCCTGTTATCTACGGACTTCTTACAACCAACAACATGGAGCAAGCCGAAGAACGCGCAGGTGGAAGACTTGGAAACAAGGGCGATGAATGCGCCGTTACTGCCATAAAAATGGTGAACTTTTAATTTGAAAAGCATTATTCTGAAAAATATACCAATATTTTCTTGGCTGTTTCAAAAATAAGTGCTATCTTTGCATCGCTTTTGAAAAATAAAGCGGCCGGGTAGGTAGGTAAGTGGTTAAAACGGGCAGACTGTAAATCTGTTGCTTCACGGCTTCGGCGGTTCGAATCCGTCCCTGCCCACAGAAAACATCAACAATAACTTTGTTGGTGTTTTTTATTTTTCAAAACAAGCAAATGAAAAAATATTTGTATATTTGCATATGCGCATTAAAACGAACTATTGTACAACTCTAAAAAGTTTAAGAAGATGAAAAAATACATTGCACTCCTTATATTCTGCCTATCGTCTACGTTTATTCAGGCTCAGGACATCTATGCCGAAGACCTTATTGCACTGATGGACAAATCGCTGAGACAGGCAACAAACTTCCTTAGTCCACGAGGTCTGCAATATCAGTTTCAGACCGAAGAGAATGGTCCGAAGCGAATTGTATGGGCAAAGAACGTTACAGTTTCCGAAGACAACAGCATGAAGGTTAACGATTCGCCATACGCAACCGTTACGATAGAATACGACCCGGTTCAGGGAAATCAAATTAACTACATGCACTCAAACAAGAAAGCATTCAAGCAGATTCTGAAATATTTTAAGGGACGCGGCTATGAGCCAGGCGAAGAACAGGAAAGAGCAGGCGGAATCCGAGTTGAATACGTAAACAACGAAGGCGACTTTGACGTTACATACAACGAGTGGGATGAATATGCATCGCTGACCATTGCACAACGGAAAAGATAAAATAATGTTATAAAACATACTCTTAAAGCACCATTTTCTTGATAATAATCAAAAAAACGGTGCTTTTTTATATATTTCTCGCTGTTTTATGTTGTAAAACATATTTTATTCATATCTTTGCAATGTCAAACAGAAAGACATTGAGTATTAACTAAAAAAAGAACCTTTATGAAGAAAATGAAATTTGTAGCAGCTAAGGTTAAGAAGATCATCAAAGAAGGTCTTAACGAGAACGGTAAGAACTACATGATGTATCCTTACAACTTCTAAGAGAAGTGGGCTGACAGAAGCAAAAAATGTATTAAGAAAGAAGAAGAGAAGAAAAAAGAGTTACAAACAATTTAAATTTTAAGAGATATGAATACAATGATTAAATTCGCAGTAAGATTTGCAAAGGAGTTTTTCAAGGGCTTGAACGCTAATGGTATGAACTTAATGAACAACCCTTATGCAATCTAAGAGAGCAGGACATCAGGTTGGTCAATGCACCAACGCAGTTGAAAACTAATGCGCCGTAATCACACAAAGAATGTTGATTACGGCTTTTTTGTACTCTTTTTACATATTTTCCACATAAAGTTCAAATTTATTGCTATCTTTGCTAAAACAAAATAACTATAACCATAATAAATTATGTACACAATACAAGCTAACGAATCAGGTACACGCTCAATCAACATTCTTGACGAGCACTTTAACACAATCCACAAATACTCACTGTTTCAGAACCTTATAGACAGTAATGGAATCGTTGACGAAGGGGTTCTTGACAAACTGAAAATGACAATACGCTCGATGATAGAGTCGCAGACAGAAGACAGAAAAGACCTGCTCGACCTCTGCTTCGACGTTATTTACAATAGCGATATGAAAGCCTTTGGACTGCACAACCTCATTTTGCTTTACATTGAGTGGTGCGGCAAGGCTACAGAACAAAATTAACTAAATGAAGGAGTTCAAATTATCAGACTGGCTTCCTACAACAAAAAAGGAATTAGATTTGAGGGGATGGGATGAGCTTGATGTCATCCTGTTCAGTGGAGATGCATACGTTGATCACCCGTCGTTCGGAGCGGCAGTAATTGGCAGAATAATCGAAGCCGAGGGGCTGAGAGTTGCCATTGTGCCGCAACCCAACTGGCAAGACGACCTGCGCGACTTTCGCAAGTTGGGCAGACCGCGTCTGTTCTTCGGCATCTCGCCGGGCTGCATGGACTCCATGGTTAATAAGTATACTGCAAACAAGCGTCTTCGCTCTGAAGATGCCTATACTCCTGATGGTCGGCACGACAAACGTCCGGAATATCCGAGCATCGTATATTCAAAGATTCTGAAGCAACTCTGGCCCGATGTCCCTGTTGTTTTGGGCGGAATAGAAGCATCCTTGCGCCGACTCACCCACTACGATTATTGGCAGAATTCGCTGCGCAGAAGCATTTTATGCGACAGCGGAGCCGATATGATTCTCTACGGAATGGGCGAAAAAAACACGGTGGCTCTATGCCGTGCTCTTCTCGACGGACTTCATTACGACGAAGAGAAGGTAACGACCGAACTTTTTAACGATATTCTTTTCAGACACCCTGTCAACCAGACCGTTATGTGGCTGAAAGAAGACCGTATTCCCGGTGGAATAAGGAGCGACGACCTAATTCTGCACTCGCATGCAGAGTGTCTGAAAAACAAGAAGTTCGAGGCCGAGAACTTCCGCCATATCGAGGAAGAAAGCAACAAGTATTCGGCTCAGCGAATACTTCAGGAAACCGACGGCAAATATGTCGTTGTAACTCCGCCATTCCAGCCAATGACGCAAGGCGAACTTGATGCCTGCTTTGACCTTCCGTACACTCGTCTGCCCCACCCTAAATACAAGGGAAAGCGCATTCCGGCGTACGACATGATTAAATTCTCGGTAAACCTTCACCGAGGCTGTTTCGGCGGATGCGCCTTCTGTACCATCTCGGCTCATCAGGGAAAATTCATTACGAGCCGAAGCAAGGAGAGCATCATGAAAGAGGTGAAAGCCATAACCGAGATGCCCGACTTCAAGGGAAATCTGTCAGATTTGGGCGGTCCGTCAGCAAATATGTACGGAATGCACGGCAAGAATCTCGACATCTGCCACAAGTGCAAGCGTCCGTCGTGCATCCACCCTTCGGTATGCAAGAATCTGAACACCGACCACAGTCAACTTCTCGACATTTACAAGTCTGTGGACAAGATTCCGGGCATAAAGAAGAGTTTCATTGGAAGCGGCGTGCGATACGACCTTCTGCTACACGATTCGGGCGACGAGAAAGTAAACAAAGTGAATCGCGAATATACTAAGGAACTGATAACAAAGCATGTAAGCGGACGTCTGAAAGTAGCACCGGAACACACTTCGGACAAGGTTCTGTACCTGATGCGCAAGCCTTCGTTCACGCAGTTCTACGAATTCAAGCACATCTTCGACCAAATAAACAAGGAGACGGGAATGCACCAACAGATTATTCCGTACTTCATAAGCAGTCACCCGGGTTGTACTGCCGAAGACATGGCAGAGTTGGCGGTTCTGACGAAAGACCTAGACTTCCATCTGGAACAGGTTCAAGACTTCACTCCTACCCCAATGACCGTGAGTACAGAGGCTTGGTACACCGGTTATCATCCGTACACGATGGAGGAGGTTTTCAGCGCGAAGAATCCGCAGGAGAAACTTGAGCAGAGGCAATTCTTCTTTTGGTACAAGCCTGAGGAGAGACGAAACATTGCAAACGCTCTCCGCCGAATGAACCGCAAAGACCTTCTGGACAAGCTCTATCATGATGTGCAACCGCAAGATTACAGGGATGATAGAAAGCGACGCGATGAGCCTCAGAAATCAAAGTCGAACAACAAAAAGGGAAAGAAGGAGCAAGACAAAAAGAAGTCGCACTTCGACTACCACAAGGATTTCGAAAAGAGGATTCACAAAAGCTATAAAAAGTAAAAAAACTCGCAACCAATTAAATGTCTGGTTGCGAGTTTTTTCTTACCACTTCAATTCTGTAGAATTCATGTAGTTTGGAGCGAGTTTTATACGTTCGCCGGCAAGTTCGAGAAAGACGGCAACGTTGTATTTCTGTCCGGGTTTTCCGCTCGTAAAATCGCCGCGAAGGACGAAATTCTTCTGCATTCCCTGCTCCATGCTGATTTTCAGCGGAACGGTGTAAGCAAGCGAGTTACCACCTTCGACAGGGAAAACAAAGGCGTAGATTTCGGCATCGGGCAAAGGCTTGTTCGCCTTCAGATTTACAACCACCTCAACTTTGTTTCCAACGCCTTTCACAGCCTTTATGCCGCTTGTGAGAACCACCCCGAAGCCTTCAGCCTTGATATTGAGACGCGGAGGCTGCAAACCACGCTGAAGCCTCATCTTCTTGGCAACGCTCGTTCCGTCGAGCATATAAGCTGGATAGACGAGGTACGAGCCACCCTCGGTTATATCCTCGCTCCTGAGTTTTATGCGACTGAAATAATGACGCGATTCGAGTTTGCTGAATTTCTGATATGGAATGAAAGTCTCAACCTTTGTAGCCTCGTTTACAACGATGCTGCCGAATGTTCCGCTCATGTCGAACATCGAATAGTTCTGGAATTTTCCCTTCAGTTCAAAAACATCAGAACCGCCTTCCTTTACAACACCTCCGGTGAGCGATTCGAAGCAACGCATCTCGCTTTTGTAGAACTTCGAAGCCCTTGGCTTTATGCCTGTAATGATATAGTGCAGACATCCCGTAAAAGTGAATTTCTCGGCCATTCCGGGTTTGAGAGCCGACATCAGATAATATCCGTTCTCATCGCCCTCCCACCCCATGTTATAGTGGAAATATCCGAGTTGGTTTATTCCGTCGCAGACAAAAGTGTGCGCACCGAGTTCCGTGCGGATGCTGTAAACCACGGGGCGACCGTTTGAAAGCTCGGCACAGATGATTTTCCGCCATTCATCGTCGGAATAGAAGACTCGTTCTTCATACATCATCGAAGGGTCGTAGCTGTATTTATCGCGCAAAGCCGAAACAACGTCAACCATCGGCGCACTCGTCTCCTCGCCGTAAGTAGCCTTGACACTGCGACCGCAATCGAGCATCAGTTTCGATACGGCATCGACATTCGCCTTCGGAGACTTTGAATTGTACGAGCCAAGCATACTCTGCCACGGATAGCCTGTTGCAGGATATTTGTAAAAGTTCATGACCTGAGCCATAGCCGTAGCAACGCAGCCTGTGGCACAACGTTTTCCGCCCTTTACTGGGCAAGCCGAATTATATGGTTCGTACTGTCCCCAAGCCGTTTTCAGGAGTGGTTTGATGGCAGTCTGAGGCTTCAGGGTCGAAGTCGTCTTAGATGCCAGTTCGGGATGTTCTATAGCGAAAGAAATCTGCCTTCCATAGTCGCTAATCATCGTCTTCATGCTTATCGGTAGCAAGTCCCAATCGAACTTTCCGCTTTCGCTGTACATCAGCACATCTTCGGTATTAGTATCGGCAGAGACCATGATATATCCGCCGTTGTTTGCCCTATTGAAGATGTAGACGAGCTTATGCTTGCTGTTCCGCCCGATGTGGGCAAGGGTTAGCGACGAACTTTTACCGGGTGCATACTTCTGCAAGAAAGCCACGGCAATCCTCTGTGCCTGAGCAGAATCGCGCTGACTGGCACGCGCGCCGACAGCAACAGTCAGCACGGCAAACAAGACAAGCAGTATTCGTTTCATAGTCATTATTATTTGTGTTGAAATTTACTTTTCGTAGCGGCTTCCCCAGCACTTCATCATCCGTTCGCGGTGCTTCTGCTCAGCCTGATTTTCCTGAGCGTGCCAGATTCTTACGTTCTGCAAATCGTCGGGCATAAACTGCTGCTGGACGAAATGTTCGGGATAGTCGTGGCTGTACTTATAACCGTCGCTGTAGCCCAAATCAGCCATCAGTTTTGTAGGAGCATTGCGCAGATGCAGCGGAACAGGCAGATTTCCTGTCTGCTTTACGAGTTGGAGCGCACTGTTTATGGCATTGTAGGCTGAATTGCTCTTAGGACTTGTGGCAAGATAGATTGTGGCTTCGGCAAGAGGAATGCGACCTTCGGGCCAACCAATTTTCATCACGGCATCGAAGGCGGCGTTTGCCAAAAGCATAGCATTCGGGTTGGCAAGACCGATGTCCTCGCTCGCACTTATGACCAACCGTCGGGCGATGAATGCAGGGTCTTCGCCGCCCTCAATCATGCGGGCAAGCCAGTAGATTGCGGCATCGGGGTCGCTTCCGCGGATACTTTTAATGAAGGCAGAGATGATGTCGTAGTGCATCTCACCATCCTTATCGTAAGCCAACGGATTCTGCTGAAGACGGTTCACAACCTTATCGTCGGTTATGACGATTTCCGAATCGTCTGACGCGCCTTCGGCCTCAACGACAAGTTCGAGAATATTGAGGAGTTTCCGTGCATCACCGCCAGAATACCGGAGCATTGCATCGGTTTCTTCGAGCCTGATATTCAGTTTATTCAGAATATCATCTTTCTTTATTGCCAGATGCAGAAGTTCGAGCAAATCGTCTTTTTCGAGGCTCTTCAGAACATAGAGTTGGCATCGCGACAGGAGCGGTCGGATTACCTCGAACGAAGGGTTCTCGGTTGTTGCGCCGATAAGGGTTACAACGCCCTGCTCCACCGCACCGAGAAGCGAATCTTGCTGCGACTTGCTGAAACGGTGAATCTCGTCAATGAAAAGAATCGGACTTGCCTGCGTGAAGAAGCGTCCGTTTCGGGCTTTCTCTATTACTTCGCGCACATCTTTTACGCCCGAAGTGACAGCACTCAGCGTGTAGAACGGCACCTCGAGTTTGTGGGCGATGATGTTGGCAAGCGTAGTCTTTCCCACTCCCGGAGGTCCCCAAAGGATGAACGACGAAATACGTCCGCCGTCAATCATCTTCCGGAGCACAGCACCCTCGCCAACAAGATGCTTCTGTCCTATGTAATCGTCGAGCGACTGAGGTCGCAAGCGTTCTGCTAATGGCTTCATAATATGTTTTTTAGAAAGTTACCCTAAACATAAACCTAATGCCCCACTTCGTGCTTGTCGGAAGATCGAGATAGTTGAGTCTTCTGACATATTCGACATGGACAAGTTTGAAAATATTGTGGATTCCCACGATGGCCTCTACGTAAGGCCGTTTCGGGTCCATAACATAACTGCGGTAGATTGGATTTCCGTCCTCGCCGATGCGATATGTTCCGTCGGCATTATAGTAAGCCGGAAAATCCATCAGAATATCAGAATTCTGATTCTGCGCAAGGAACGGATTGTTCTTGTCAGTAAGCTTTCCCCACAGCACGTTTACGCCGATGAACTCGCGCCATTTAAGTTTTTTCAGCAGCGGAATTCGGTTGAAAATCTTTCCGTTCAAATCCCACGAAGTCTGCAAAGAGACATAGCGGTCGTTCAGGAACTCCATGTTGTTTATGAGGTTGAAAGTCTCGTCCTCCATGATGTACGACAGATTCGCCGCCGGCGTAATAAGCAGAGGATAAGGCACCTTGTTCCACTGTGCACCAGCCTTGATGTGCGTGTCAATCTTTCCCCACGAAGTGAGCCACAAGCGTTTGTAGAAAGTCACTTCTGAGAAATTGTACTTGTAGTCTCCGCCAAGCACATCCTTAAAGCCCATTGTGTGACTGATGGTGAACACCGGCGCATCGAGGTTGATAGGCACTCGTCGCTGCTTTGTGTTGATGAATGTCTCGCCCGGCGCAAAGCGGAAGAAGACCGTCGCCTCGCTGGTGGTGAAATCCTTACGGTCGTAGTAGAAATTAACGTCGCGGTGGTTTGGCAGATAACGATATTTCAGCTGGTCGCAAGCCTCGTTGTTACTGTTACGTAACTGAACCTGCATCTTGAAACCGTTCTCGTACTCGCGCTCGTATGTAAGCTGACCGTAACGCTCGTAAAGCATCTGGTTCACATCGGTAAACTTGAACGAGGTGAACATATTGTCCTTGTCGGTATGCACAAACTTGTCGTTTGGCGAAACCACATCGTACTGATAGTGGAAGGCGATAGAGTTTTTTGGAAACTCGCGCGGAAGATACTCCTTCTTGTTGAACGAATATTCAACCTCGCCCATGTACTTCCACCGGCTGTCGCGGAATCCGTATGCGCCATAGCCTTTGAAGAACCAATGTTTGTTGAGGTTAGCCGTTGTCTGTCCGCTCGCTCTCAGGCGCAATCCGTCAACCGAATTCTGTGTGATGATGGTATTGCACGGACCGATATCAATCTTGCTCGGATGGTCTTTGTCGCCCGTCTCAACGAAGTTCTCGATTAGGGCTTTCAGACAGAAGAGGACGTACTTGAAGCCCTTTATCTGCTGAAGACTCTTTACAAACACATCCATGTCGCCCTCGCTCTTGCTCAGTTCAACCTGTCGGTATTCCTTCCAGAAGCTGTCATCGCGCATCATGGCATCAGCCTCCTTAATCTCCCTGCCCTTGCGTTTGAAGAGCTGCTTCGGAAGTTCGTCGAAAGCAAAATCCTTGTATTTCGTAATTCTTCGAACCTGAAATGAATTCATGAAGTTTGCCACCTTCAGTTCGACAAGCATATCGTCCGACACAAGCACGCGCTCGCCCGACGGCAGCGTTTCGAACTCCTGAAGAATCTGCATGTTATCGACAAAGTTGATGTCGCTTTTCTTCGGAATATTGAGGTAGCATTTCTTTATCTGATAACTCGAATCGGCAAAGATATAAACGTGACCGGAAAATCCGAAATCCTGCGAATTGTTAGGCACGAAACTAACGTCAATGCATCTGGCGTTGTCAACCATCAGCGTGTCCATTATATAGTATTTGTAGAACCCGATTCCGGCGTTACTCACAGGGCTGTTGAACGGATATTGCAGAAGTCTTATCTCATCGTCGTAGATGTTCACATCGGTGAATACGTCCTTCATCACGGTTGTGAGAATGTCGCCCGTGTTGAGCAGCTCGTTCACACCCTGATTGTTCATTCCCTTTATGATGTCCTTCTCGCTCTTAGGGTCTTTGCGATAGATGCGCTGCGTAACCGTCTCGTTTACCGACACAGGCAGAATCTGCTTCTGCGTTTCGGGGCAGACTTCGAGTTGCTTCTTGAGTTGCGGCATATTCTTGAAGATTCCCTCATTCATCTTTGTCGAATCCATATTGTTGAACGAGAGCGTTATCTTCTGATACTTGTTGTACTGATAAAAATCGTGCTGAGCCAAATCGCTCTGCTTCTTAGCGGCAATAACCTTCTTCATCAGTTCTACCGCCGGATTGTTCTTACGGCTGTACTTCTGCTTTTTCGGTTTTACCACAACCTCGCTCAACTGAACATCGTCGGGCTGAATCTTAACCTTCAGTCGGCGCGTTGACGAACTGATTGTTACCGTCTTCTTAACGTATCCAACGGCAGAGAACGTAAGTTTCTTCCACTCCGGATGAAGCGGCAGCGTGAAGTTTCCATCAACATCAGAAATCGTACCGATACCCTTGCCGTCGTAGAATATATTCATATAAGGAATAGGCTCGCCGGTTGTCGACTCTGTTACAACGCCGGTAATCTCCTGAGCCGACGCAGCAATATAAACAAAGCACAGAACCAAGGCGATAAATAGTTTCTTCATTACAAATCTTTACCTTTAATATTAACAACAATTATTTGATGCACAGTCACTCTGCCAAAAACGCATTTGCGTGCAGGCGTTGCATCGGTTTGCGGCGCAAAGATAATGAAAACTCAAACACGCGCAAAAGTTTTCATACATTTTACACACATTTTTAGACATATTAGCGAAGCAAACACCAATAATGTTTTATTTTTTTATAACTTTGCAGAACCGTTTTTATTATTGAAGCCACTAAATTATATATGATTTCGATTCTTATACCAGTCTACAACAATAGTTGCGACAGACTTGTTTCCGACCTGCACAAGCAGGCCGAAGCATTTGGTATTGAGTTCGAAATCATTGTGATGGACGACTGCTCTACCGACGATGAGAGCAAACTAAAGAACCGCACGCTACGAAATCTCTGCCATTGCCGATACATTGAGAACGCGCAGAACGTGGGACGGTCGAGAATCAGAAATCTCTTGGCAGCCGAAGCCCGATTCGGCCTTCTTTTGTTTATGGACAGCGACGCCATCGTTGTACGCCCCGACTTCATCGCCAAATACTTGGAGGCGGCAAAGCAGCACGATGTTGTATGCGGCGGAATATGCCACTCCACAACGCCTCCGCCAGCCAACATGATTCTGCGCTACATCTACGAAATCGAATCGGAGAAAAAAGTGGTAAAGAATGCAGATGACAGCGACCCGTGCTCACCGTTCAAGACATTCAACTTTCTGATAAAGAAAGAAATCTTCGACCAGATAAAATTCGACGAAAGATACAGCGAATACGGTTTCGAAGATGCAAAATTCGGCATCGACCTGAAAACCAGAGGCTACAGCGTATATCAAATTGACAATCCGTTGCAGCACGACGGACTGGGCACAAACGAGGAATTCGTAAACAAGGTCGAGACATCGCTACACACACTCTACAAGTTCAGCGACGACCTCAGGCTCTACACCCGGCTTTTGCAGATGACAGACAAACTCAACGCCCTTCACATGCTTCCGCTGGCAAGAATAGCATATCGCATTTTCGGCTCGATGATGCGCAAGAATCTGTGCAGCAGCCACCCTTGCATCAGACTTCTGAACATATACAAACTGTGCTACTATTCGGCTATCAGAAAGTAATTTTTCTGCGTCACAAACTATCTAATACAACATCAGCGGACTACTTCAATATTTTATCTGACAAAACTGCCCGATAATTCAGCATAATTTTGTATTTTTGCATCCAAATTTTTGATTTATTATGGCAGAAAACATTGCAAACGAGGCCGCTGAGAAAAAAAGCCTCAATTTTATCGAACAAATTGTTGAGAAAGAGTTGGCAGAAGGAAAGAACGGAAAAAGAGTACAGACACGCTTTCCGCCAGAGCCAAACGGCTACCTTCATATCGGTCATGCAAAGGCAATCGCGCTTGATTTCGGCATAGCCCAGAAATACGGCGGCGTGTGCAACCTTCGCTTCGATGACACCAACCCTATCAAGGAAGACACCGAATACATAGACTCAATTAAGCAAGACATCGAATGGCTTGGCTTTAAGTGGGGAAACATATACTACGCATCTGACTATTTCCAGCAGTTGTGGGACTTTGCCGTTGAGCTTATAAAGCGCGGCAAGGCTTATGTCGACGAGCAGTCAGCCGAGACTATCGCCGCACAGAAGGGCACGCCTACACAGCCGGGAACAGAGAGCCCGTTCCGCAACCGTCCTATCGACGAGAGCCTTGCCCTCTTCGAGAAGATGAACAGCGGAACAGTTGAACCGGGAAAGATGGTTCTGCGCGCCAAGATAGACATGGCAAACCCTAACATGCACTTCCGCGACCCAATCATCTACCGCGTGCTTAACATTCCGCACATCCGCACAGGCAACAAGTGGAACGCTTACCCGATGTACGACTTCGCACACGGTCAGAGCGACTATTTCGAAGGCGTAACACACTCACTCTGTACACTCGAGTTCGTTGTTCACCGTCCGCTTTACAATCTCTTCATCGACTGGCTGAAAGAGATTCGCGGCGACGAGGGCGACATGGACGACAACCGCCCACATCAGACCGAGTTCAACAAACTTAACCTCAGCTACACTCTTATGAGCAAACGAAATCTTCTCGCTCTCGTAAAGGAAGGCTTGGTTAACGGCTGGGACGACCCACGAATGCCTACAATCTGCGGATTCCGCCGTCGTGGCTACAGTCCTGAATCAATCATCAAATTCATCAACAAAATCGGTTACACAACATACGATGCCCTCAATGAGTTCGAACTTATGGAGAGCGCGGTCCGCGACGACCTCAACAGCCGCGCCACACGCGTAAGCGCAGTACTCGACCCGGTAAAACTCGTCATCGTAAACTATCCAGAAGGTCAGGTTGAGGAGATGACAGCCATAAACAACCCAGAAAACGAGGCAGACGGCACTCACACTATCGAGTTCAGCCGCGAGTTGTGGATTGAGCGCGACGATTTTCAGGAGGTTGCCGAGAAGAAATTCCAGCGTCTTGCTCCGGGCAAGGAAGTGCGCCTGAAGAATGCCTACATCATCAAGTGTCTTGAGGAGAACTTCTGCAAGAAAGACGAAAACGGCAATATCGTAGAGATTTATGCCGAGTACGACCCAGACAGCAAGAGCGGAAGCGCAGGAGCCGACCGCAAGATTAAGGGCAAGACTCTGCACTGGGTAAGTTGCGCACACTCGCTGAAGGCTGAAGTACGTCTGTACGACCGTCTGTGGAAGGTTGAGAACCCACGCGACGAACTGGCTCGCATCCGCGAGGAGCAGAACTGCGAGGCTGTAGAGGCAATGAAACAGATGATTAACCCAGACAGCCTTCACATCAAGACAAACTGCTACATCGAAAAGTATGTTGCCGAACTGAAGCCTCTGAGTTACTTGCAGTTCCAGCGCATCGGCTACTTCAACATCGACCAAGACAGTACTCCAGACCACTTGATTTTCAACAAGACCGTTGGTCTGAAGGACACTTGGAAGAAGAAATAATAACATTAACAAACATTTTAAACTGAATGGATTTCATACAACAGCTACTTGAGCAGCTCGACTACGGAATGATTACTCTCCTGATGACACTCGAGAGTACAGTCGTTCCTGTGCCGTCTGAATTGGTCGTAACCCCGGCAGCCTACTATGCCTGTCGTCCGAACGCAGATATGAACATCTACCTCATCATATTCTTCGCGACACTCGGAGCCGACATGGGCGCAAGCATCAACTACGTTGCAGCAAAATATCTGGGTCGTCCGGTTGTATATAAGTTTGCCAACAGCAAACTTGGCAAGATGTGCCTGCTAAACGAGGAAAAGGTAAAGCACACCGAAAAATATTTCGACGACCACGGAGTAACATCAACTCTTATAGGCCGACTGATTCCGGGAATACGCCACCTCATCTCAATCCCTGCCGGACTGGCTCAGATGCACTACGGAAAGTTCCTTCTCTACACCACCATCGGTGCAGGAGCATGGCACACAATCCTTGCTCTTCTTGGCTACTATCTGAGCAAGATCGTAGAGCCGGCTCAACTTAACGGCAAAATCGAGGAATACAGCACTTACATCAAGTGCGTAATCATCGGACTGGTTGCTGCACTTGTTGTTTATTTCGTAGTAAAATACATTTTTGGTAAAAACAGAAAAACAGAAAAATAAATATGTTCGATAATCTAAGCGAAAGACTTGAACGCTCATTCAAGTTACTTAAAGGTGAAGGAAAAATCACCGAGATAAATGTTGCCGAGACTCTGAAAGACGTGCGCCGTGCCCTGCTCGACGCCGATGTAAGTTTCTTGGTTGCCAAGAAATTCACAGATACGGTAAAGGCAAAGGCATTGGGACAGAACGTACTCACAGCCGTAAAGCCAAGCCAGCTCATGGTAAAGATTGTTCACGATGAACTTACTGAACTTATGGGTGGACAGGCTGCCGAACTCGAACTGAAGCAGCATCCTGCCGTAATCCTCATGGCCGGTCTTAACGGTGCTGGTAAGACAACCCTCACCGGAAAACTCGCCCTTCTCCTCAAGACAAAGAAGAACAAAAAGCCTTTGGTTGTAGCCTGCGATATCTATCGTCCAGCCGCTATCGACCAGTTGAAGGTTCTTGCCGAGCAGGTTGGCGTTGCCGTTTACAGCGAGCCAGACAGCAAGGATGCCGTTCAGATTGCACTCAACGGTATCAAAGAGGCAAAGGCTAAGGGCTACGACACCGTTCTTGTCGATACAGCCGGACGTTTGGCCATCGACGAGGCTCTGATGCAAGAAATCACAGCCATCAAAAACGCCATCAACCCAGACGAGACATTGTTCGTTGTTGATGCCATGACCGGTCAGGATGCCGTAAATACGGCCAAGGAGTTCAACGACCGACTCGACTTCAACGGCGTTGTACTTACCAAGCTCGACGGTGACACACGCGGTGGTGCAGCCCTTTCAATCCGCAGCGTTGTAAACAAGCCTATCAAGTTTGTCGGTACAGGCGAAAAGATGGAGGCTCTCGACGTGTTCTATCCAGAGCGTATGGCAGACCGTATCCTCGGAATGGGCGATATCGTTTCGTTGGTTGAGCGCGCCCAGCAGCAGTTCGATGAAAAAGAGGCTGCCCGACTTCAGAAGAAGTTCGCACAGAACAAGTTCGACTTCACCGACTTTATGGACCAGATTCAGCAGATAAAGAAGATGGGTAACATAAAGGAGTTGGCAAGCATGATTCCGGGCGTTGGTAAGGCTATCAAGGATATCGACATCGACGACAATGCATTCAAGAGCATCGAGGCAATCATCCAGTCAATGACACCATACGAACGCGCTCATCCTGAATGTCTTAACAGTTCACGACGCAACCGCATCGCCAAAGGTTCAGGAACTGGAATTCAGGAAGTTAACAGACTTCTGAAACAGTTTGAGCAGACTCGTAAGATGATGCACATGCTGAGCGGCGGCGGTGGCAAGATGGCAAAGATGATGAGCCGAATGGGCGGAATGCCGGGAATGCCAAAACTGAAATAAGAAAAACAAAACATACAACTAACTTATGGAACTAATAGACGGAAAGGCCACAGCGGCCAAGATTAAAGAAGAGATTGCTGCCGAGGTTGAGCAGATTGTTGCAAATGGCGGCAAGCGTCCGCATCTGGCAGCCATCCTTGTAGGCCACGACGGTGGTAGCGAGACATACGTTAAGAACAAGGTTCTGGCGTGCGAGAAATGCGGATTCAAGTCAACGCTTCTCCGCTTCGAGGACGACATCACCGAAGAGCAGCTTCTTGCCGAGGTTGACAAGCTAAACAAGGATGCCGATGTAGACGGATTCATCGTACAGTTGCCTCTGCCAAAGCACATCTCTGAGCAGAAGGTAATCGAGGCTATCGACTACCGCAAGGATGTAGATGGCTTCCACCCTATCAACGTGGGCCGTATGGCTATCGGACTGCCTTGCTACATCTCAGCCACTCCAAAGGGCATTCTCGAGCTTCTGCGCCGCTACAACGTGCCTACAAGCGGAAAGAAATGCGTAATCCTTGGACGAAGCAATATCGTTGGCAAGCCAATGGCACAGCTTATGATGCAAAAGCAGTACGGCGACTCAACCGTAACAGTATGCCACAGCCGCTCAGAGAATCTGAAGAAGGAATGTCTTGAGGCTGACATCATCATTGCTGCAATCGGCAGACCAGACTTCGTTACAGCCGACATGGTTAAGGAGGGTGCAACAGTCATCGATGTTGGTACTACACGCGTTCCAGACGCCACAAAGAAGAACGGCTTCCGTCTTAACGGCGATGTAAAATTCGACGAGGTTGCCCCTAAGTGCTCATTCATCACCCCTGTTCCGGGCGGCGTTGGTCCGATGACAATCTGCATGCTGATGATGAACACTCTTAGCGCAGGCAAAAAAGAGTTCTACAAGTAAACAGATATTTAAGCATAGAGAAGAATCCCAGCACTTTCCGGGTGTTGGGATTTTTTTGCATAAAACCTACTCTGATTAGATTCACACTACACCTAAGCCTCCTTAAGACAAGCCCCACAATATCCCCATTGTCGTGCGTTGTAATCCTTGACTCCGCTTTTGATGAGGTCCCTTTTTCTGGTCTTGGGGAGTTCCCAAACATTCCATATACATACGTATTCGCTGTCTTAACCACTCATAGTTTTTTTGGCAGAGACGCTTCATATTGGCAAGGTGATAGTAACCTGCCCATCCTCGTATGTACTTCTTCGGTTTCTGCTTCCTCTTTTCATACCTCCAACCGTTGCTTCGGCTTGTCAGTACTTTAGCCGTGACTTCATCTTTGCCTTGGACTTTGGATGTACGGTGAGTTGGTATTTGCCTTTGTTCACATATAAGGAGTAGCCGAGGTATTTCACACCCTTGATGTATGAAACGACCGTATTTTCCTTGTTCTCCCTGAGGAATAAGAACCTTCCTCGCTTGCATGCCATAGGCCTTTATCAATGATTCCGCTTCGAAGGTATTTGTGTATAAGGCCGGGCTACTTTCCCAACTGACGCATCTTGCCGTTGTCCTTAGGTTTCTCAACTCTTCGGACAGGATTCTGACGGTAACTGCAGTAAAGCAAGGAGACTATCAGGGATTGTTGGTGACTTCCCCCCCATTAGACAATACTCATGCCGAGCATACAAAATGAGGGTGTGTCAAAATAGGCACATCCTCTTATTTGTTTTTTTACAGGCACGGCGTGGAAAGATTCCTTCTACGCTACTTTTTTGATGTAAAATCTGTCACAAGCACCCACGAAGCCGCATTTTGCGTTATATAGTCGGTATATCGGTATAAAAACAGCCTTTGAGAGACCGTTCTGTGCCTGTTTTCTCATCACGGCAGCCATTTTCTTGATGTCAAAGGCTATGGCGAAGAAGGCAAAGTCCATGGTGACCTTGCCCTTGCCGAAGTGACGGAAGCGCTTGTACTGCATGTTGTATTTCATCTGTCCGAAGACGGCTTCCGGTTCTATCGGACGCTTTG
>NZ_JNKX01000034.1:0-44712 GCF_000702225.1 Bacteroides sp. Ga6A2
AGGAATCGAACCGCGCAGGTCAAGCATCGTGTGCATTTTTATTCCGCCATTGCCGTCCTTGTATTTTGCCCATGGACAGAGTTGCAGGCAGAGGATTATGGTGCTGCTGTCGAATGCATATACCATTTCTTCGATATCAAGCCTGAACTTGTCGGTCTTGTATAGCCTTTGTGCCTTGGATACAAGAACCATGGCATAGTCGCGGTAGATCTGCCATGCCTTCTTCTCATTCATTTCTGAAATAGTGGATTTTCCCATCTGCTTCATTCCAGAATGATAGAGTTTTGGTCCAAAGACCTTCAGTGTGGCTTCTATGATGCGAAGGCTGGTCCTGCCTGTAAGTTGGGCAAAGCTCATTACCTTGAACTGATCACGACACGTATACTTCTTGGCTCCCTTGTCTCCATTGTATCTGTCAATACATTTGTTTAGTTCATAGTCTGGTACAACCTCCATGATTTGGGCGAATACAGTCTTTCCTTTGGGCATACTCAGTTTTATTAAGATAAAAACTGTTCCAAAGGTAAGTTTTTCTATCAGAAAAACTTATATGCAATATAAGTATTTGAAATTCACTTAATTATAAGTGTGTTGTATAATTATTCCGGACAGAAGTGATTTTTTTTAGAAATAACATCTTTTTTATATCTTTGCATAAAAGATGCAATGTAGGAGGCATCTCTCATGTCGGCATCGTAAGATGTGCAGGCTTCGGGTTGTCCATTTGCATCTTTTTTTTATATTCCCTAAAATAAGCCGAATTTGCCTTTGTCCTCGCCGCACGTTCCTTGTTCGCTTGCTGCCGAAACCCTCAACCGTTAAGCCGAATTTCCGAATTCGGCTTTTGATGAATTTGGGAATTTGTAATTCCCACAGCTGAAAAAAACGACATTTTGTCGCTTTGCGACAATGCGAGTTGCAAACTCGCGGTATAATGATGCTACCGAAGGGACGCAAGAATTCGGCAGGACTTTGTGGGTTTTCATATAAAAAGCAAAAGGTTCAACACAGCAAAACCATCATCTCTTCGGTTTCTTGGCAAGTCGGTAGCCGATGCTGAGCATTGCATAATGCGGAATGCTGTTGTAATACGTTTCCACCCTACTTTGTGCATTCACGCTGTATGAGCGAGCCGACAACTGATGAAGGATGTCATACAATTCAACCTTGGCGGTCATCGCGCCCTTTAACAACGGACGAGACACAAAAGCATTCCACACCCAATCGTTAGTGTTCATCTGCGCTCTGTCATAGCCACGCTGTGAGTAAAGATTTATATCTGTCCCGACGGTTAACTTGACTAAAGGAATGGTATATTGTGCATTAAAGCCAAACTGGTAATCACACACATTCATATCTCGCAGCCCATATTCTTCCTCGTGACTGAAATTGCCAGAGAACTTAGCTATCACTCCTGTGGAGAACACGTCTTTACGATAATTCAGCTTAGCCACAGCTTTCGGCTTAAATGTATTCACACGGCTCAGTTCGTTGTCCGCCCCATTGTAGGCTATGTCATAATCAACGCTATGTGTATAGCCGGCTTCCGCGTTTACATCGTAATGCCAATATCTACGGTTGCCAACAGAGCCATTCATTCCAAACGACAACGCTGTCTTCCAGTTCCCATTCACGTTGTCATCGACTGATGTGTACGCTCCTGTAGTAGTGTCGTAACTTATCCGACTGCCCCACGCTCTGTTAAGAGTTACGAGATTATATTTCAGCCACCATGACGGCTTGCCTCCACCCGGTTTCATGTCAAGCTTCATCTCTATCGTATTCTTCTGCTGCGACTTCAACAACGGATTGTTCAGTCGTCTGTTTAGCACGTTGGTGTTGTCATTCAATGGCATCAACGCCGAAAAAGCCGGATAAGAGCAGACCGAATAATATTTCATCTCAAGCGTATTTCTGCCCCACTTATGGCGCAGACTGAGATTCTGATTCAACGCATCGTAATTGCGGTGTGCCAAGGTGTCAAGGCTCGCATTCTGATATCTGATGCGCTCACGCGTATAAGTGTGCCTTACGGATATATGCACCGATGTATTCTTCCATTGATATCCAAAGTCGATATTATTACTAATGCCTTTCCCAAGTGAGAAATAGTCGTAAGAATTGTTTCTGTCAAAAATCGACTGCAAATAATCGACTGAAGACGGAACCTGCATTTCGCTCGGGTTCTGTCCGTCACTATGATAAAGGCGGAAGAAATCATTGTCACGTCCGTTACCACTCTGCTCATATCCTATTGAGTACAAAAGAGTAATACGCTGAGAAAGGACATATCGGTGTTCTGTTCCAATGCTATATTTGTAACTTCTCATCGAATTGTCCCTATAGTCGTTCCGCCCGTCGGTCAAGCCTGTATTCTGATACCGAATATCATGCTTTACATAATTTTTGTCACGCCACTGGTTAGAGAACGAATAGTTGGCATTTACCGTCAGTTTGTATGGCGAATTAAAGTTGAAGCTCCACCCGAAATAACCGTTACCGTAAAGTCTGCGTCTGTCCGACTGAGACTCATATCTGTCTGAATTTATGAGTTGGGAACGATATGTAGAGTCTGACGATGAAAAGATGCTTTTACCCGAAGAATATACAAGTTTGAGATTAGACGCAATAGCCGACTTACGGAATTTTGCATTTAACCGAGTGTTGTCTGTCAGCATAAAATCCTTTCGGTTGCTGACAGATGCTTTTCCACCAAAGATATTGCCTTCTGAAGCGAAAAGTTCGGAGTTCTGCAGTGAACGAATGTCATCGTCAGACCACTCTGCAACAACAGACTGGTCGACGGCAAATGTCTTCCGGGCATTGTTAAGATTAAAATTCAGTCCTGCCTGTTTTGTAGAAACTACACCTCGTGTTTGCTTTGCCGGCGACCAGTCGCCATCGCTGCCGGGAGTGCGTTTTTCGTTCACATTGTTAAGATTACCATAGGCAGCGATACGCGAATAATCATCGTACCTCAGTCCAAACATCTTGGTCTTCCAGCGGTCGTGTGTTCCCAAGCCAGCCTCAGCATTTACAATGCCTCCTATTGCATACTCGCGTTTCATAACGACATCGAGCACAAAATCCTTTCCATCGTCGGTTAACGGCTTAGTCAGGGCAAAAGGCGGGTCTTTGTGGTAAACCTGCAATTCCTTTACTACAAAATAAGGCAGATTCTCCAAAATAACCTTGTTGTTACCCTTGAAAAAATCGTTGCCGTTGAGAGTTATATAGTCAAGTCTTTTGCCATTGATATAGACATCTCCATTCGCTTTCATCTCAGCCCCGGGCAGCTGGCGCACAAGAGCATCGAGCATTGCTCCTTCGGGGATATTGAACGCCTGCGCATCGTAAACAATGGTATCTCCCCGATATGCCACCTGAAGGCGCGTTGCCCTGACAACAACCTCGTCGAGTCCTATAGAGCGCATACTATCTACAGCATTGGCAAGTCTTTTCAGTTTTACGGCAGGAAAGCCATATACGGGTGCAGACTTGGCAAAGTCGAAATAATGCCTTTGCACCGCCGTATTATAGCCGGGATATTCAACACGCACCATATATTCACTCGGAGACTTTGGAATATAGAATGTGTAGAACGAATTGCCTTGATAGACCTTACACGTTGCCGTATCTATTTCCACAGAATCTTTGTTGAGCAAAGTAACGAATGCCGGCAATCCGACATTTGTAAATGAGTCGGACACATCGCCCCAGACTCGCACTTCCGGCTGCCTCTGAGCATTTACGGATATAGAAACTGACAGCAGCAAAAAGAATATTGCAACACACGATTTCATTCAACAAACAGAGAATTTAATATTTTACATTACACACGTTTTTCATAACGTCCAAAAACAGTTTTTAGTGTACATTTTAATTGATTTATTTTTCTTTTTAGCGTATAAACATCAAAACAAACGCACTTAACCAACTATTTTTCAACTACTTAATAATCACAAATTCTGTATTATCAATTATAAATTATGACTCCCGATTTTGGGGGAGTTCTCAACCTACCCATCACCCACTCAGGATATTCCCTACATATAGATAACATATAGCTTACATATACCCTACATATAGCTTACATATAGCTTCCCTATACCTTGGCACCATTTTGTGTTTACCAAAAGACAAATTAATGCTCTTTTTCTACAATTTCGAATTATACGTCAAAATAGTAGTTAGGCTTCCCCTCTACCTACCTTGGACGTACCTTGGACGTACCTTGGACGTACCTTGGACGTACCTTGGACGTACCTTGGACGTACCTTGGACGTACCTTGGACGTACGAACAATTTCTGACGAAATTGTTCGTTACAAATCCACGGCAATTATGAAAGCAATTTTGAATTATCAATTATGAATTTTGAATTGTTCATTGTCAATTGTCAACTGTGAATTGTCAATTCTGAATTACCTATCATACTCGAACCTTCCTTCTTGCAACCTTCTTTCTACCTTCTTCCTACATTCTTGCTACCTTCTTGCTATCCCCTTGCTACCCCCTTGCTATCCCCTTACTTGCCTCTACCTTGAATCTATGTTGCCACAATTTTTCAACTCTCAAAAAAACATTGTCAACTGTCCATTGTCAATTCAAAATGATACGTACAAAAAAGGTCGGACTCCAGCAGAATCCGACCTCATTTATCTTATCAATCTGAATATTACTTGTTACGCTCTATTGTAGCCTCGCGGTCCGGGCCAACCGAGATGATGGTGATAGGCACTTCGAGCTGCTTCTCAAGATAGTCGATGTAATCCTTGAATGCCTTAGGGAATTCAGCCTCTGAACGGATGCCTGTAAGGTCGCACTTCCAGCCCGGCAGTTCATCGTAAACAGCCTCGCAGCCTTCAGTCTCGAAAGGCATGTCGGTTGTAACCTTGCCGTCCTTCTTGTATGCTATGCAGGCCTTTATTGTGTCGAAATCGTCGAGCACGTCGCTCTTCATCATTATAAGTTGAGTGATGCCGTTAATCATGATGGCATACTTCAGAGCCACGATGTCTACCCATCCGCAACGACGGTTACGGCCTGTTACTGCGCCGTACTCGTGACCAATCTCGCGGAGTTTGTCGCCAGTCTCGTCGAAAAGTTCAACAGGGAACGGACCAGAGCCAACGCGTGTGCTGTAAGCCTTGAAGATTCCGAACACCTGATCTACGGCAGTAGGGCCGATGCCAAGACCTGTACAAACGCCGCCGCTGATGGTGCTTGACGAACTTACGAACGGATATGTTCCGTGGTCGATGTCGAGCATTGTGCCCTGTGCGCCCTCGGCAATTACGCTCTTGCCTGCCTTCAGCAGTTTGTTGATTTCAATCTCTGTATCGTTGATATGGAAGCCGCGCATGTACTCAATGCCTTCCATCCACTTCTTCTCTTCCTCGGTAATGTCGTAGTCGGTATAGTTGAGGTCTTTAAGAATCTGCTCGTGGCGTGCCTTCAGTTTGGCATACTTCTCCTGAAAGTTGTCGAGAATATCGCCGACGCGAAGACCGATACGGCTTGCCTTGTCTGCATAAGTAGGACCGATACCCTTACCTGTTGTTCCAACCTTGTTCTTGCCCTTTGCAGCCTCGTAAGCGCGGTCGAGCACACGGTGAGTAGGCAAAATAAGATGTGTGCGGTTGCTGATGTGAAGACGCTCCTTCAGAGTGTAGCCTGCGTCCTCGAGTTCCTTGGCCTCGGCCATGAACAAATCGGGAGCAATAACGCATCCATTACCGATAATGTTAATCTTATCTTCTGCAAAGATACCAGAAGGGATTGAGCGAAGAACGAATTTCTTGCCTTCGAAGATGATGGTGTGTCCGGCATTAGGACCGCCAGCAAAACGTGCCACTACATCATACTTGGGAGTAAAGCAATCTACCACCTTACCCTTTCCTTCGTCTCCAAAAACAATACCCAAGAGGGCATCTACTTTTCCTGCTTTCATTATGTTATGTTTTTATTATATTTTCTTACAAAGCCATCAAAATGCGCCGTCAAAGGTAACTCTTTTTTACGACACACCGAAAAAGAAAAGGGAAAAAGTACTTCGTCCGTACTTTTTCCCATATCTATGTCATTTTTTTGTCTCCAATACCGCATCAGCCTCACCGATGAGTATGCGGCACTGCTCGCCATACTGGTTCTGCGGAAGCTGCAACGACGCGAATGTGTTCTTTACCTTAGCCGCCTCATCCGCTCCCGAAGAGACGAACTTGAGCAGACACGAGAATGCTGCCTTCTGTACCGACGGATACTTGTCCTGCATTGCCGTGAGAGACTGGTCGATAAGTTCGTTCTGCGCCTCGCCGTTGAAGGCAACATTGCGCATAATGAGGCGCGTTGCGATGCTGAATCCGCAAACCTGATACATCTCGCGCTCGTCTGCCATCCAGTTAAATGCTATCTCCGATGCGAACGGCAGATGCTGGAAGAGGTTCATGCTGGTGTACTGCGCTATCTCAACATTGTCGATGGTCTCAATCCAGAGGTCGGCAAAGTCGCGGTCGAATGTCTCGACCGGCTGAAGCATGGCTGCAAGTATTCTGCACTCGCGTATGTTGTCCTTCCACAGAGCCTGCGCAAGGTCGTGGTCTTTCTCGAACGACTGCGCAATCATCTGCAATCGCGGATACTCGATTCCGAAATTAACCTTATACTGTGCTCCCAGTTCGCGCATCTTGGCAGAAGCCACGCCGTTCATTCCCTGACGGAACTCGGCTTTTATGCGCCGTATGTTGTCGGCAACCTGTTCCTTTGTCATTTACTCGTTAATATAAGGGAGTGTTGAATAATCCTTGCTGTAGCGGAGCATCTGCTCGGCATATCCCTCGCCGTAAGAAATCTTGACATCGGTGATGTTGCCCTTGGCATCCTTAACGGCTGTATAAACAGGGTTGATGAAGCCCTTGTATGGCGAGATGTTCAGCTTGCTGTAACGCTCCTTTATCTCCTTGTGGATTTCAGGATTTATCTTAACGGCATACTTCTCTACAAGAGCCTTGGCACCTTCGAAATCGCCCTCGCTCTTTACTCGCTGAATCTCGGCAAGCAGTTTGCCAAACAGAGCGCGGAGTTTCTGGAAGTCGTTAATCTTAACGAATGTCTTGCCGTTGTTCTTTACAAGTTCGATAACATTGTCGGCCTTTCCGTTCTCGTAAGCCCACCACGAGATGAGGGCGCGGTTGCGCATGTGAGCCTCCTCGATGTCGTTGCCCAACTCTATGCGGACAAGTTGGGTGAGCATACCGTTCATTATGTAACTGTAATACTGTGCCTTGTATGCGTCTTTGTCAGAAAGGAGTCCGAGTTCGAGAAGCTTAGGGTCTGCCATGTAGTAGAGTCCGAACAAGTCGGCTCTCGCCTCCTCTATTGTTGAGCCATAAGCCTTGAGAGAGTCGGCATCAACTCCAGGAAGGAGTTTGCCCGAGCCATGTCCAAGGCACTCGTGAAGGTCGGTATGAAGGTCGTCGGTCTGACTGTCGTACTTGTCGAGCAAGTCAATCATCTCCTTGTCTATCACAAACTCCTCGCGGAATCCGTTGCCGTGTGCAGCCTTGGCATAGGCATCGGTAAGGTTTCCGATGGTAACTGACTTAGAGCCGTGAACGCTGCGAATCCAGTTGCTGTTCGGAAGGTTTATTCCGATGGCTGTTGAAGGATACAAGTCGCCTGCCAGAACTGCGGCTGTGATAACCTTGGCAGAAACGCCCTTAACCTTTTCTTTCTTGAATCGAGGGTCTACCGGCGAATGGTCTTCGAACCACTGAGCGTTAGAGCTTATTGTCTCGGTGCGCTTTGTTGCCTGCAAATCCTTGAAGTTTACGATGCTCTCCCAACTTGATTTCAGACCGAGCGGGTCGCCGTAGCTCTCGATGAATCCGTTGCAGAAGTCAACGCGCGAGTTAAGGTCTTTTACCCACTCTATTGAGTACTCGTCGAATGTCTTCAGCGAACCTGACTTGTAGAACTCAACGAGCTTGTCGATGACTTTCTTCTGCTGGTCGTTCTCGGCGTATGGTCGTGCAAGCTGAAGATACTTGACGATGTTCTTTATTGCCGAGCCATAGAGTCCGCCTTCCTTCCATACAAGTTCCTTAATCTTGCCGTTCTTCTTAACAAGGCGGCTGTTCATTCCGAACATTACAGGCTGGTCGCCCGCGCCTTCCTTCATCTTGTTGTAGAATTCCTCAGCCTCAGCCTGAGTAACGCCGTCGTAATAGTTCTCGGCAGATGTAAGAATCAAGTCTTCGCCATCGGCCTGATTAACGCGCTTTGGCATTATCTTGGCATCGAAGATTACGGGGAATATCTCGTCGCAAAGTTGGTCTACGGTCTGCTTCTTTGCCAGCGGAAGTTGCTTTGCGTCAACGCTCTTCAGCGCGCTGCGGAAGAAATCGGCACTAAAGCCCGGAACGAACTTCTCGCAGCCGTAATGATGATGGATGCCGCTGCTGAACCACACTCTCTTGAGATAAACCTCTAGGGCCTTGAAATCGGCGCTGTTGCGGTCGCCCTTGTACTGTGTGTACACGGTTTCGAGCATCTTGCGGATGCGTAGGTTATACTTTCCGTTCTGGTCGAACAGAATATCGCGTCCCTGAAGAGCAGCTTCGTACAGATAGTAAATGAATGTCTTCTGACTAAGCGACAACTCGTCAAATCCCTCGACTTTGTATCGCAGCATCTGAATGTCGGCAAACGACTCGTCTGCGTACTTGAAGGAATCTTTTTCCTGCGCCTGTGCGCCCAATGACATCAATCCAAACATCATTACCAAACAATTTTTAAGTTTCATTCTTTTTTACTAAATCTTTTGCGGTACTCCGAAGGCGATGTACCTAATTCTTTTGCAAAAGCCAAACTCATTGACTGGCGGCTGGCAAATCCGGCCTTCAGCGCCATGAGTTCGACCGATACCGAACACTCACTGTTGTCGTTTCTCAGCAGCTTACAGAGTTCCCTTACGCGATAATGGTTAACATAAGCCGGGAATGTCATGCCATATTCACGCTTAACCACGACTGATATAAGACGATGGTCGATATTAAGTTCATCGGCAAACTGCTTTGCCGACAACTTTGGATTTCTGTACTTTTTTTCATCAACCAAAAGTTTCAAGCCTCTTATAATCACCTGTGCCTTTTCCTGCGAAACTCTTGGCGCGTAATTATTACTTTTCACTCTAATTCCGTATTATCGTTTTGCAAAAATCTACATTTTTTTTCAAATTTCCAATCTTTGCCATTAAAATAATACTGAAAATAAGCATATAGACAGCACATTTACACAAAAAAACTTTACTTTTGCACTTATGAAAAAGTTGGAGACATTAAAAAAGTATTTCGGATACGACTCATTCCGACCTCTGCAAGAAGAAATCATCGACAACATTCTTTCAAAAAAGGACACTATGGTCCTGATGCCTACGGGTGGCGGCAAATCAATCTGCTACCAACTTCCGGCATTGCTCTTGGGCGGCACTACGGTGGTGGTTTCGCCTCTAATCTCGCTTATGAAAGACCAAGTGGACTCGCTGCTTGCCAACGGCATTCCGGCAGCGGCACTTAACAGCAACCTCGACGAAAATGAAAACTTCAGAGTGCGCCAGCAATGTCTCAGCGGAAGCATCAAACTTCTGTACATCTCACCCGAGCGGCTGCTGCTCGAAATTCCGTATCTGCTAAGGGATATAAATATATCGCTCTTTGCCATCGACGAGGCTCACTGCATATCGCAATGGGGACACGATTTCCGTCCCGAATACGCAAAACTGAGTTCGCTGCACGAATGTTTCCCAAACGTGCCGATTGTGGCTCTCACCGCCACAGCCGACAAGACTACGCGCAAGGACATAATCTCTCAACTTGGGCTGAGGATAAGCGAGAACGAGATTTTCATCAGCTCGTTCGACCGACCAAACATCAGCCTCGACGTGCGCCGCGGAATGGACAAGAAGCACAAGGACAAGACGATTGTACAGTTTATCGAAAACCACGCAGGCGAAAGCGGAATAATATACTGTCTTAGCCGAAACACAACCGAAAAGGTGGCTGAGATGCTTCAGAAAAACGGAATAAACGCAAAGCCTTATCACGCCATGCTTTCGAGCAGGGAGCGCGATGCGGTTCAGGAGGATTTCATTCACGACAACCTGCAAGTGGTTACGGCTACCGTAGCCTTTGGAATGGGCATAGACAAGAGTAACGTGCGATGGATTATACACTACAACATGCCAAAGAGCATGGAAGGATTCTATCAGGAGATTGGCCGTGCGGGGCGCGACGGTCTGAAAGCCGAGACGATAATGTTCTATAGCATTGCCGACGTTATTCAGCAGAAGAAATTTGCCGAGGAAAGCGGCCAGAAGGACATCAACATAGAAAAACTGAAGCGCATTCAGGAATATGCCGAGGCGAGCCACTGCCGCCGCCGAATTCTGCTAAACTATTTTGGCGAGACAACCGAATGTAACTGCGGAAACTGCGACGTCTGCAAAAATCCGCCCAAGATGTTCGACGGCTCAATCCTTGTGCAGAAGGCTCTCAGCGCGGTGGCACGAACCAACGAGCGCATCGGCATCAATCTGCTTATCGACATTCTGCGCGGAAACCTTAACCAGAACGTCGTGGGCAAGGGCTACGAGCAACTGAAGACTTTCGGCGTTGGTCGGGATGTTCCGGCACGAAACTGGCTCGACTATCTGTTGCAGATGCTTCAACTCGGATTTTTCGAAATAATGTACAACGAGAACAACCGAATCGTAATAACTCCTCTGGGCAAGGACATTCTGTTTGGAAGAAAGCAGGCGATGCTTGCCGAACTCGCTCCCGAAGAGCCGGGAAGACAGACTCGCAAGCGCACCGCAAAAACGCCAATCATACCTGTGCTTGCCAACTTTGAGCCAGGCGAGGAGGATTCTACCCTCTTCGACCATCTGCGCGAACTGCGCAAGCAACTTGCCGACAATCAGGGATTTCCGGCTTACATCATTCTTAACGACAAGACTTTGCATCTGCTTGCAAGCATTCAGCCTACATCGCTCGACGCATTTGGCGAGATTAGCGGCATAGGCGAGTTCAAGAAAGAACGCTACGGCAAGGATTTTGTAAGCCTCATCAGGCAATACAAAGGAATGGAAAAGTTGTAGTTTACTTGCACCGCTTATACATCTCGGCAACCTGCGCACGGTTTATGCCGAGCGAAACGGCCTTGTCCAAATCGGCGCGCGCCTGCGTCTTATTCTTCATAACAAGATGAATCTGAGCCTTGAATACGTACAGTTCGGCATCGCCGGGCGAGAGTTTCAGAGCCTGTTCAACATCGAGCAGAGCCATGTCGTTCTGTTCGAGCGCAAGTTCAATCTCAGCCCTTGCCTGATAAAGTTCGGATTTTTCGGGATAGGCAACGAGCATGTTGGTAAGTTGCTCTATCGCCTCGCGACGCTTTCCGAGTTTTTCGTTTAGCAGAGCCATGCCGAGGCCTCCTTCGTAGTGGTTCGGCTCTATAGACAAGAGTTCGGTATAGTCGCGCTTTGCCTTGTCGAGTTCCCTTCGCCTTACATAGATATAGGCGCGATAGAGAAGTGCCTCCTTCGTCTTTGGGTTGATGTCGAGCGCGTAAGTATAGTCGAGCAGAGCCTTGTCCAAGGCATTCTGCTGAAGGTAGAATCCGGCGCGGTTAAGCCTAAGCGGAACAGACGTCGGTGCCATGTTTATGGCGTATGTGTACGATTCGAGTGCTTCCTTGTTTTTGCCCTGCGCCTCCTGAACTTTTCCGAGGTTTGAAAAGACGAGGGCGTTGCTTCCCTTGTACGGATTCTGTTTCAGAGCCTCTTTGTACAGTTCTTCTGCCTTGACAAGACTGTCGGACTTTGCGTATTTCTCGGCTTTTTCTACAAGTTGTTCGTACGATTGTGCCATTGCGGTTGCCGACAGCAGCAATGCGATTATAGTGGCAAATAATTTGTTCATCTTTTCTGAGTATATTTTCAGAATAACGGAAATATCGGCTTTATTATTGCATCATGCGGCAAATTTGACTTGTTTTTTTGAATTGACAATGGACAATGGACAATTGACAATTATTTTAGTTGAGAATTGAAAATCGAAAGTTGAAAGTTCTTTTCTGATTTGTTAATTGGTAATGTTTTTGAAGTAAGCCGATAGTAAGCCGACTGTAAGGGGGTAGCAAGGGGCAAGCAAGCCGAAAGGTTCGTTCAAGGTACGTTCAGGATACGGGAAAGTAAGCCGGAAGATAGGTTCAAGGTACGAGGTAGGTACGGGGTAGCTACGGGGAAGGTTCGGGGAAGGTTCGGACAAGCAAGCCGAAAGGTTCGAGCTATTCTAAGTTGAGAATTGCTTTCGCTCTTCTCATAGGGCCTTTCAATTTTCTCTCAAATTGTCAAATAGATTTTGAATCAGTTTTTCAATTTTCAACTCTCAAATTGCTCAATTATTCAGTTTAATTTTGTAGTTTTGCAGCCGAAATATGACTATCTTTTATATTATTATGAACAAATCAATTAAAAAACTCATTTGTGTATCATTGTTTTCAATGTGCGCCGTCAGTCTGAAGGCGCAAAATCTGCCAGAATTATACAGCATTGGAGTGGGCGGCGGCTTATCGGCCTCAGCAGCAAAGACAAATGCCAGTTACAGTTTCTTCGAGAAGAACGGCAACCGTCTTGGCTACAACCTTAATATGGATTCACGCTTCTACTTCTGCGAGTGGTTTGCCCTCGGTCTGCAATACGACTACAACAACATTCAGAAGGGCAAGGACAAGGCGCACGTCCACTTTGTCCGTCCGGCACTTACCCTGCGCTATGTAATGAACAGAGATGCCTTGTTCTTCAACCTCGGCGTTGGTCTGTTCAACTATCAGGACAGGGTTTACAACATCAACAGCCGATACAACTATTATTCTAACAATATTTCGAAAAACTACTGCGGAATATCATTCACTCTGGGCTACGAATTTCCTATAACCGGCAATCTGTCGGGCAGCGTGCGAGCCGACATTCAAACGGCCAACTGGTTTGTGAACGATGATTTCCGTCTGTTCAACCCCGACAAGATTGGTTGCGACGACGATTACGAGTATTGCGACAAGTACGACGACGGAATAAACCACAATCTGTTTAAGAACGACCTTACGTTCTGCAACTTCACTTTTAGTCTCGTGTTTGGCAAATAAAACTGAAAACGCATCGCCTTACAAGATTTTCTTAGGCGATGCGTTTTTTATGGCTTTTAGGCACAAAAGTCATATATCTGTATTAAATCTCATTCGTTTTCAATAGGAATACCATTTCGCTGCCAATTACTCATAAATCCATCAAAAGTTTGTTTTTTATAGTTCCAATTCTCATTTATCCCAAAACGGTCATTAGAAAAAATAAGTAGCAAAATGTAAGTTGGTTTAATATTCTGAGCCAATCATTAGCACTTTTCGCTTATATTTTCATAGGCTCCGAATACTTATCTGAACATTATGTAAGGCAAAATTTCTAATGACCGATTTGGGTTTATCGTGCTTAGAAGTACACTTTCGGGATGCTTTGACAATGCCTCCGTCAAACACCTTTTGGCTGCCATATCCCCCTTATAAAGAGACAAGGCTGTAACCTTGGAAAAAACTACACTTTCATCATATTTCTTTTCTAACAGACTATCGCATAAAAATATAGCTCGGGACAAATAGTACGCTGAGGAATCGCTTTTGTTTGCCTTTTTATATTTTTTTCCGTAAAAAACCAGTCTTAGTAAATTATCTGAAGGAAGAAGGCTCATGGCAGTTTCCATGTCTTTTTCATACCTAACAGAGTCGCCCAAAATAGCATATGCGCCAGCTTTATTCCAATAGAAACTACGTCTGTCGCATTGTATCGTGTCAATAGATATAGCACTATCCAATAATTGTATAGCTATTCTTATCTTTGTTGAATCAACGGACTGCATCAACATAAGCGCGCTATCGTTTAAATGAATATCATCAAAGTTGTGCTGATTCTCTACTTTTTTACTATCTCCTGAGTTACAACCAACAATAAAAAGCAAAGATACATAAAAAAAATACATTAAAAATTTCATTGTTCCTTTTATTTAATTTTAAATGAAACATTAGGGCATAAAGGAGCTGTAAGACTCTTAGCTCCAAGCCCATCACCATTTGAATAAAGCCAACCGCCTTCTACATTTACAGAAACTGACGTATTAGATTTTACATTTAAATCCATTGATTTACACTATCTCGATAATGTATCCATTCCACGCTATCACAAGCTTCAGAATCAAACATACCATCAGTTATTTCAAAACATTCTGCAATATCAAGAATTTGGTAAGCAAGAATGTAGTCATCATACTCTTCTACATTATTCCTTAAAACATCTGGATATATCAACGTCTCCATTGAGAAAGTTCCATCAGCACGAATTGAGCCCTCGATAACCTTTCCAATTGCCCCGTTAAAATAATAGTAGTCACAATCATTGGGTAGTGGCGAATCGCAACTAAAAAAACAATTAGCCACAAACCAAATCACAATCTTATTTATTATTTTTTTATCCATAAGCCCTTGAATTTTATTATAAAAGGTGTGCCAGCACCATGAAGCATACCTGCACAGACTGTTCCGAAATTACGTTCTGTCCAAAGTTTTTTTGTTTCTATATCAAAATCATATTTATCATTATGTATCATAAAAGATTTCTGTCCAACTCTAGTCACATCAATTTTCCCATATACAAGCGCTTCGTTATCTCCATGGTTTTAAAGCCCCAACATTTTTTGCAACGATATCATTTCTTATGCTTCAAACTGATATAAAGTTCCGTATCAACGACTAAAGGAGATGAACTATCACTAATAGATGACGAATTTTGGAATAATTCATCCATATGGGCAAAAAGAATATGCTCTTGACTCATTATTGTATCCACTTGTAGTTTGAAGTTTTTTAACACACTATTCAAGGAATCCTTCAAACAAGTCTTCGACAATTCCCTATCAATTGTTGAAAAATCAACACCATTGTTTCTGATATCAGACATTAAGCCTGAAGTTACAGCAACAGCAATACTATCGAAAGAACTCAAAAAACAAACAAAATGATCAAGTTTACACAAATTATAGTCCTTTGATGCTATGCGCAAACATTCCTTCATTTCTGACATTTGCTCTGAAAATGTTGGAACAAAATATTTTCCTTCATTAAATGGTTTCACATCATCGACAATAGTACTATCAACCTTACCATGACTCTCAAAATACTGATGATCAAATAGATTATGATGTACTTCCAACATTACTTTACCATCACAAGTCCATAGTGCATAAGAATTTTTAGATATGGAATCGCCACGAGTCTGATAATACACCATACGATTATCGTATTTTCTTGATTTAATTACCATCCTCGAATCTTTCCTTGTTTTTCCGCAGCTACAGCACGAAATTAAAACAAATAAAAATAATAAATACTTCATACTTTTTTAAGCCAATTAGTAACCACAGAATTATTCTGCGTCTGTATCGTATTTTGGATCCAAACTAATCTGCACATTTTGTTCCTTGCACATTATGTCGAAAGAATCTTTGGATAATGGTCCCCATATCTTATCATCAGCAAGCCTTATAATCCAATAGTCATGTAGCTTTTCATAATTACGATACCCTATCCGATGTGCAATTATGTAATCATCATCATGACTAAAGTTCGTAACTTTCCGATCAATAACTACAGTGTATGGTATATACTTGCCATCCGAAGTCCACCTTGATTTACTTGGCGACTTGGCAATGGTATACTCGCAATACACATATTTATCACTCAATTCAACAAAATCTCCATGACAACTAACAAATAGAGCCATGAAAAAGAACAATACGATTTTTTTCATTTGACTACTAAGAATGTTTCAAACAGTATAAATCTTTGTTTTTGACAGTTGTTACCAATAGCGACAAAACGCTAAAACCAATATTCTGAACAAAAATAGACAAAAATATTGCATAATCCAAAATCTTAACCAGACTTCTATCAACTCAAAAAAATAAAAAAAAATGATTTCTGATGTCACAAACATGTCATTGGCGTGTCATCACAATAGATAGGAATTAGATTCATAGATATGTAATTATTAGTGATTAGTTTTTTTATGATAGTTTTGCAACCTAAACCTTAATTTGTGCAACACTCTTGTTTATTTCGAAAAAAGGAATCCTCCAATGTTGGTCATTGGAGGATTTAATTTTTACAAATGTACATCTTGCTAATCGTTGCTGCCCATCTTCTTGATAGACAAGGCAAGCCAGACGAAGGCTACCAAGAATATCAGCGCCATGAAGTAGCATGTGCTGTCGTTGTTCAGTTTGATGCCAGCCCATACCGCACCACCGCAGCATATCAGGCTGAAGATTGCAGACGCAATCATGAAATACTTGCTTACGTTGTACATGTCAAGATGTCATTTTACTTGTTCAACTTCCAAGTAGCACCATCCTTCGAGTCTTTAATCTCGAAGCCGAGTGCTGCCAGATTGTCGCGTATGGCATCGCTTGTAGCCCAGTCCTTATTGGCCTTTGCTTTGGCACGCTGCTCAAGAAGCATGTCTACAACCTTGCCGAAAGCCTCCTCGCGCGCGCTGTTGCCGCCCTCTTCCTTCTTCAGTCCGAGAATATCAAATACGAATGTGTGGAACAACAGCTTCAGAGCCTCGAGAACATCGGCTGTAATGGTTGCCTTCTTGTCTACGATAGTGTTGATTACACGGCAAGCATCGAACAGAAGGCTGATGACGATAGGCGTATTCAAGTCATCGTTCATCGAGTCGTAACACTTCTGGCGAAGTTCATCAACATACTTCATCTCAACCGAGCCTGATGCCGACGGAACAATGCGGTCGAGAGCGTCGAGTCCTTCGAAGAGTCTCTGCATACCCTTCTCGGCAGCCTGAAGAGCATCGTTGCTGAAATCAACAGTACTTCTGTACTGAGCCTGAAGGATGAAGAAACGGATGGTCATTGCCGAATAAGGACGCTGCAGCAACGGATGGTCGCCCGTGAAGAACTGGTCGAGCGTGATGAAGTTGTTGTAACTCTTGCCCATCTTCTTTCCGTCGATGGTTATCATGTTGTTGTGCATCCAGTAGTGAACCATCTGGTCGCCCTGACTTGCAACAGCCTGCGCAATCTCGCACTCGTGATGAGGGAAAATCAAGTCCATTCCACCGCCGTGAATATCGAAGTGGTTGCCCAGATACTTGCGTCCCATGGCAGTACACTCGCAATGCCAGCCCGGGAATCCGTCGCTCCACGGACTTGGCCAGCGCATGATGTGCTCTGGCTGGGCGCACTTCCACAGAGCAAAGTCAGCCTGATTGCGTTTCTCACTCTGTCCGTCGAGCTCGCGGCTGTTATCTTTCACATTCTCAAGGTCACGACCCGATAGAATGCCATACTTGTGGTCTTTGTTGTACTTTGCAACATCGAAATAAACAGAGCCCTGACTCTCGTAGGCATATCCGTTTGCCATAATCTCCTTAACAAGCTGAATCTGCTCTATGATATGTCCCGTTGCATGAGGCTCGATGCTTGGCGGGAGTACGTTCAGTTTAGCCATTGCCGCATTAAAGCGGTTGGTGTAATACTGAGCCACCTCCATAGGCTCCAACTGTTCAAGACGAGCCTTCTTTGCAATCTTGTCCTCGCCATCGTCGGCATCATGCTCAAGATGACCTACATCGGTAATGTTGCGAACATAGCGAACCTTGTAGCCAATGTGCTGCAAGTAGCGAAAAAGTATATCGAATGTGATTGCAGGACGTGCGTGTCCCAAGTGTGCGTCGCCATAAACCGTAGGACCGCACACATACATTCCCACTCTTCCGGGAGTAAGGGGCTTGAAAAGCTCCTTTGTTCGGGTGAGCGTATTGTAAATCAAAAGATTCTGTTCCATATATTTTTGTTTTTATTTTTTGCTGTTAATAACACAATTCTTCATCGAGAAGTTGAGGACATCACTAAGTTCGAGTTCCTCGTCGCATCGTGCTTCGAGATTCGATATTTTCACGTCCTCAACCGGACTTTCGGGAATTCCGGTTGCCGCAATGAGCGTCTTGCACTTTTCAACCAGAATCTCGTTCATCGTAAAGTGGCGATACGCCGGAGTGAGCGGCACTATCGGACGGATTGGAAGTCGGTTTGCAAGTTCGCCCATATACATCGGCGAGCCGAGCATATCCCAACGGAAGGCACGCTTGGGCGAAATCATTCTGATGCGTTCGAAAGTCATGTTCTCGCCGCCACCGCCGCGGTTTCTTCGGGTTTTGAAATAGAATCCGTTGAGCGGAGAATGAAACACGCAGTCGTGCATATACACGTTGCGCACCCATCCGGCAGTCTCGCTTCCGATGGTCATTCCACCGGGGCCTCGCTGTGCAAGGCAATATCTGATTACGATGTTTTCCGAAGCCTTGTTCACTCTCAAACCGTCCTCGGCACGGCCCGATTTTATTGTAAAGCAGTCGTCGCCGCAGGCAAGCGTAACATACTCAATCAGAACATTTTTCGACGATTCGATGTCGATACCGTCTGTTCTTCCGCCATTGCTGTCTACCGAACATCCACGGATAATCACGTTCTCGCAATAAACCGGAACGATGTTCCAGAAGATTGAATTCTCGAACGTAACGCCCTCGACAAGCACGTTTTTACAGTTCATCGGAGCAAAGAACATCGGCAGAAAAATTGCATTCATGTTCTTCTCTTCCGTGCCGTTGAACGTAACCGCAGGATTGTCCTTCAGGCTTTTTCCATCGAAAACTCGCTTCTCAACAGGGCTATCGAGTCTGATGAAATTCTCGATTACGATACCGTCCATTCGCTGGGCGTAAATCTCGTTCTCCTTGCCCGGGCCAACGAGTTTTCCTTTTCCCGTGAGGGCGATATTCGTTGCGCCGTTGGCATATATTAGCGAGCCGAGCGAGTAAAGTTCAACGCCTTCGTTTCGGGTGAATACGGCCGGCAGATAATCCTTTATCTTGTCGCTGAACTGAAGTACAGCTCCTTCTTGCAAATGAAGTTCAACATTGTCTTTCAGAGTAATGCGACCCGTGAGCCATGTTCCGGCAGGAACGATTACTCTTCCGCCGCCCTTGGCCGAGAGTTTGTCGATACATTTCTGGATAACCGCCGTGCAAAGTACGTTCTTCTTCGCACCGCTCTTTGCGATGTTCACCGACCTTGACGGAAAAACCGGGCGACTAACCCGGAGCATCCCGAAAGGAGCCCGAACCTCGGCTATCGTATCGGGACATACAATTGCGCCCACCTCGTTTGCCGATGGAATGTGAGCCGTTGTCTGCGCCGCCGCGTTTGTTGAAATTAAAAGGCAGCCCGCAAAGGCTGCCAGTAACTTTTTAATCATCATAAAATTAGCCCAAATACTTACGCAACATGTCAGCACCTGCCGTATCGCGCAACTTCTTCAACGACTTTTCTCTAATCTGGCGTACGCGCTCTCGTGTAAGTCCGAGAGTGTCGGCAATCTCTTCAAGAGTCTTTTCGTTGCAGCCGATACCGAAACTCATCTTAAGCACCTGGATTTCACGAGGCTTCAGTTCTTTCAGAATCTGCTCAAGGTCTGTGCTGAGCGATTCAAGATCCATGCCGTTGTCTGCCGCAGGCGCATTGTCGTCTGAAAGCACTGAGATAAGACTGTTTTCTTCGCCGTCCTGGAAAGGTGCATCGAGCGATGCTCCACGACTTGACGCGCTTAGTGTCTCAGCAATCTTGCTTTCGTCTACATCGACAAGCCTTGCCAGTTCGTGCAGAGATGGCTGGCGCTCGTGTTCCTGAACAAAATCGGCAATTGTCTTGTTAATCTTGTTCAGAAGACCAACCTGATTAAGCGGAAGGCGCACAAGGCGAGACTGCTCTGCAAGAGCCTGCATAATGCTCTGACGAATCCACCACACGGCGTATGAGATGAACTTGAAACCGCGTGTCTCGTCAAATTTTTCGGCAGCCTTAATCAAGCCTACATTGCCCTCGTTTACCAAGTCAGAAAGTGTCAGTTCACCGTTCTGATACTGCTTTGCCACAGACACGACAAAACGAAGGTTTGAGCGTACAAGCTTGTCCAACGCTTCCTTGTCGCCCGAGTGAATTCGCTGTGCCAACTCAACTTCTTCATCTACTGTAAGAAGCGGTTCCTTTGCGATTTCAGACAGGTACTTGTCCAAAGCAGCACTGCTTCGGTTGGTGATACTTTTGTTAATCTTTAACTGATGCATATAACGATAGATTTTACAACCGCACTATATTACGGTTTTATAAAGACGAGCAAAAATAATGAAATATTATGTCATCAGCAAACTTTTTGATGTTTTTTCGATAAAAGGGATTTTTTTTGACATCATTTGGTTAGAAATCCTAATCTGATAACAAAATTAGCACTATCTTTGCCAATATGATTGATCAAGCCACAGCCGATAAAATTATAAACACAGCCGACATTGTAGACGTTGTTTCCGAATTCGTAACGCTGCGAAGGTCGGGAGCAAACTACAAGGGTCTCTGCCCTTTTCACAACGAGAAGACGCCGTCGTTCATGGTGTCTCCGGCAAAGGGCGTGTGCAAGTGTTTCTCGTGCGGAAAAGGCGGAAACGTGGTTCATTTTCTGATGGAGCACGAGCAGTTCTCCTACCCCGAGGCTCTGCGATGGCTTGCCAAGAAATACAACATCGAGATTGAGGAGAAGGAACTCACAGCCGAGCAGAAACAGGCACAGAGCGAACGCGAAAGTATGTTCATCGTAAACGAATGGGCGCGCGACTACTTCCACTCAAATCTCTACAACAGCGTCGACGGAATGGCCATCGGAATGGCTTACTTCAGGTCGCGCGGATTCAGAGACGACATCATAAAGAAGTTCCAACTCGGATTCAGCCTCAACTCGTTCGATGCGCTTACAAAAGAGGCTATCGCACACGGATTTGACAAGAAATTCCTTCTTGCCACAAGCATCTGCAAGCAGAAAGAAGACGGTTCACTGTACGACACTTTCCGCGGTCGCGTAATGTTTCCGTGGATTTCGGTGAGCGGAAAGGTTGTGGCTTTCGGCGGTCGTGTGCTCGATGCAGCAACAAAGGGCGTAAACCAAAAATACGTCAATTCGAGCGAATCTTCAATATACAGCAAACGAAGGGAACTCTACGGCTTGTATCAGGCAAAGAAGGCAATAGCCAAGGAAAACCGGGTTTTCATGGTCGAGGGCTACACCGATGTGATTTCTATGCACCAGTGCGGCATCGAGAACGTAGTGGCAAACTCGGGCACGGCTCTATCAATGGAGCAAGTGCGTCTTCTGCACAGATTTACATCGAACATCACTCTTCTCTACGATGGCGATGATGCCGGAATCCACGCCACTCAGCGCGGAACGGACATGCTCCTGACCGAGGGAATGAACGTAAAAATTCTCCTTCTGCCTAAGGATGAAGACCCCGACAGTTTTGCGCGCAAGCACAATGCCACGGAGTTCAAAGAATACATCGAGAATAATCAGACTGACTTCATCGTATTCATTACCAACCACTTGCTACAATCGGCAGGCAACGACCCGATAAAGCGCGCCAACGTAATCAACGATATTGTAAAAAGCATCTCGGTAATTCCCGAAGGAGTTACCCGAAGCATCTACATAACCGAATGTGCCCAGCTCCTGAAAATCAGCGAGATGGTTCTCGTAGATGCCGTAAACAAGGCTCGAATACAGAACAAGCAGCAGACCGAAAAGCAGGCTGCCGCCGAAAAGGCTCGCAAGCAGCGCGAAGAAACAGGAAATGCACAGGCTTCAGGCGAACCGATGCCCGTTCCGCCAGAGGTGTTGGAAGCACAGGCTGTAGAGGCGCAAGAGCAGGGCGCACCTCAACTAATCATGCCGCAGAACGCGGAGATTGCCGATTTCATAAACAGCAAGACTAACAACAGCACCGAAATTAAGGAGAGGATGCTGGCAACCTGCATTGTAAGATACGGAGAAAAAAATGTCTATGTTGATGAAGACGAGGAAGGAAACGAAAAGCCAATTTCCGTAATCGAGTATATCTCAGAAGAATTCAAGCGCGACAATCTGAGTTTTACAAATCCTAAATACAAGCAGATTCTCGACGAAGGAATTCAGCATCTAAACGACGAAGGTTTCTCGGCTAAAAGATTCTTCGGATTTCACCCAAACCAAGAGATTAGCATACTTGCAGCCGATTTGCAGAGCGACCGCTATCAACTTAGCAAGTATCACTCTAAAGGACAAAAGATTCTGAACGATGAAGAAATCTTGTTCGACATCGTTCCGCACATCATTAACGACCTGAAGAACGACTTCATAACAAGAAAGATGGACGACATAAAGACGCAGATGAAAATAGCCACCATCAACAACGACAGCGACCGTGTGCTCGACCTTATGAAGCAGTTCCAGAATCTGTCAAAAATACAGAATCTGCTCGCCAAGGAACTTGGCGACAGAACTGTAAAATACTGCTTATAACTCGTTTTTGGAACCGCGAATAAGGTTCAGGAACTCCTCGCGAGTCTTTGCCTGATTAAACGCGCCGGTAAAGTCACTCGTAGTGGTTATCGAGTTCTGCTTCTCAACGCCGCGCATCTGCATGCACATGTGCTTAGCCTCAACAACAACCATCACGCCAAGCGGATTAAGGGCATTCTGAATACATTCCTTAATCTGGAGTGTCATGCGTTCCTGCACCTGAAGACGATGCGAGAATACATCTACCACGCGCGCAATCTTGCTCAGTCCGGTGATATATCCGTTTGGAATGTAAGCCACATGAACCTTGCCATAGAATGGCAGCATGTGATGCTCGCACATTGAGTAGAAGTTGATGTCCTTTACAATTACCATCTGACTGTACTCTTCCTTAAACTTAGCAGAGTTCAGAATATCCTCAGGGTTCATTGTGTAGCCGCGTGTCAGCGTGTCCATTGCCTTGGCAACGCGCATAGGAGTTTTTACAAGGCCTTCGCGCTCGGCATCCTCGCCAAGAAGCGTAAGAATCTTCTTGTAGTGATATGCCAACTCCTCTAACTTGTTGTCGTCTGTCATAATGATAATACGATTTGATCCTTAACAATTGAAATTCCCGTAAGTGCACCAGTCTCGCGCATCTGCTGAAGCACATCGTTGGCTTCCTCGTATGTCTTGAAGTCGCCCGCACGGCATATCCATCTCGGCGATGCAAAGTGCGTGTACACGTTCAGTTCGGGAAACATTCTTTTTACCTTTTCAGCCACAGCATAGGCATTGGCTCTGGCGTTTCGTGAGTTTCCACCTGAGTAGACCTGAATACGGTAGCCCGATGTCTTCAGTTTCTTGCCGTCGGGCGTTGCATCTGTTCCGTTCTCAGCCGTCTGCGCCGCCGTCGTTTCCGAAGTTGCCGAAGGGCATACGGTGCTAGTTCCGTTTACAAGAGCCTCAATTTCCTTGCTCTGGTTAACGGTAACCACTCCGCAGTTCATCTCCTTCTTTTCAAGATGGTTTGTGAACGAATTCTGCGCAAAGGCGCAAGTGGATATAACAAATAAAACAGCCGATAAAATCAGTCTCATACCTAATACTGTTAAAAGTGCTACAAGCACCGGCCAGAGCCGCGAGCCTGTAACACTTATTTTTCATAAATTCAGTTATTACTTCTTCCAAGCATCAATGATACCCTTGAAATCAGCAGCCTTCAAAGAAGCACCGCCAATCAAGCCACCATCGATATCTGGCTTAGCAAACAACTCAGGAGCGTTTGAAGCCTTGCATGAACCTCCGTAAAGGATAGAGATGTTCTCTGCAACTTCCTTGCCATACTTGTCAGCGATTACTGAACGGATGTAAGCGTGGATTTCCTCAGCCTGATCTGATGTAGCAGTCTTACCTGTACCGATTGCCCAGATTGGCTCGTAAGCGATGATAATCTTTGAGAAATCCTCAGCAGAAAGGTTGAATACAGAGCCCTCGAGCTCTGCCTTTACTACCTCGTTCTGCTTGTTTGCCTCACGCTCTGCCAAACTCTCGCCGATGCAGAAGATAACCTTCAAGCCGTTAGCCTGTGCAAGAAGAACCTTCTCTTTCAAGATCTCTGGAGTCTCGTGATAGTACTCGCGACGCTCTGAGTGGCCAAGGATTACATACTGTGCACCTGTTGACTTAACCATCTCGGCAGAAACCTCGCCAGTGTAAGCACCAGATACCTTGTCAGCACAGTTCTCAGCACCAAGACCGATTACATTCTGGTCGAGCACCTGAGCAACTGAAGCCAAATGAATGAATGGAGTGCAGATTACTACATCACAATTAGGCTTGTCAGCAGCCAAAATTGTGTTCAACTCCTTTGCCAACTCTACGCCTTCCTGAAGATTCTTGTTCATCTTCCAGTTTCCAGCAACAATTTTGTGTCTCATTTTTTCTACTTTTTTATTAAAAGGTTAGATAAATTTTTCAAATAATTTCTGCGTTTGCGGCGGCGATACACAAGCATCGCAAGCCATCCCATTCGGTCGAGGATGGTAAGCACAAGCAGCGGAATCAGGTACCATGCAAACATCCACATGGTCTTTTCATAGAACCCGTGTCTGTGAATCTTGCCCACCGGCAGTTTGTCGAGCGGAGCAGTAAGTTCGTACTCGTCTGGCAGACTTACGCTTGACCACTTGTTTATAATCGTTCCGTTCTTCAGGAGCATAAGCCCCGGATTTGAACGTATCATTGTTTGCAGCGTTGTAGCATCGGTATTGCAAAACTGATATGCCGCGCCTGTCTCGTCAATCCACTTTTCTATGGCACTGCCCGTTGACGATGTAAGGCAGTAGAAGCGGTATCCGTACTTGTGGCTGTAATCGTACAACTCGTTTATCAGGTCGATGGAACTGTCGTTAGCCTTTTCAAGATACGGAGCGATAAGCAAGAACGTATATCCTTCGTAAGACAGGACATCGTCCGTGATGTCTTCGCCATCCGCCAAGGTCGAAATCGAGAAGTTCTGAATCTTCGGTTCGAAGCCTTCCTTAACAAGAACCGACTTGCTGTCTACAAACTTCCATGTGCTGTCGGGATAGTTCTCAAGCGAGAATTCCTCGACTTTTCCGTCCTTCTCGAGGAAGAATGTCGTTTCGTATTCTGCCCTTGGAGCACCTTCGGGAATCTCCATGTCCTTGGCAATGTTCACACCTACCTTGTACGGTCTGAAATCGTATATCGGCAAGTATCTCAGGCTATATATCGATGTTACCAGAATATACACAATCGAGAACAGCGACACGAGCCACTGCGTACTCTCGGTAAGAAATCTCAACATTCTCAGGGACCACTTGTATAGCGAAATCGCGCACACAAGCAGAACCACGTTCTTGTAGAACGTCTGCCAGTTTGTCAACTTCACGGCATCGCCAAAGCATCCGCAGTCCTTCACAGGGTCGGCTATCGCCAGATAGAGCGTCAGCGGAGTCATCACGAGCATGAACAGCAGCAGCATTACGGTTGCAAACTTACGTCGGATGCCAAACAGAAAGTAGATGCCCAGCACAAACTCGAACATGGCAAGTCCAATGGCTCCGAACAGTAGCAGCGTGTCGGGAATCTTATTTTCCATTCCAACCACCGCAAGATAGTCCTGAAACTTAATCTGGGTGCCTACTGGGTCAACTGCCTTTACGAAACCAGAGAACAGGAACATCGCAGCGCAAATAAACCTGCTGATGTTAACCCACCAGTTTAGAAGTATGTTATTAATCTGCGACTTCACAGAATCCGAGTTTTATCAGACAGAACACCGAATAGTTTATCATGTCCATATAGTTAGCATCGATGCCCTCAGAAACGATAGTCTTTCCGTCGTTGCCCTCAATCTGCTTTGTACGATAGATTTTCATCAGGATGAGGTCGAGACACGACGAACATCTCATTGAGCGCCAAGCCTCGTCGTAGTCGTGATTCTTTCTTATCATCAGTTCCAAAGCCTGCTTTGAGTACTTGTCATAATACTCCATCGCCTTGTCGAACGAGAGGTCATCTGTATCAGCAAAGCCCAACTCGAGTTGAATAAGTCCGATGATGCTATAGTTTACTATGCCGATGTATTCTGGAATCTTTCCCTCATCTACAAGCGCCTCGCCCTTTATTTCTATGCTGCGGATACGGTTAGCCTTTATGAATATCTGGTCTGTCACCGACGACGGACGCATGATGCGCCATGCCGCACCATAGTCTTTCAGCTTTTTCGAGAAGAGGTCGCGGCACTTGCCCATTACCTCAACAAATTCTTTCTGAGTATCCACCACTTGCATTTTTAATTTATCCGTGCAAAGTTAAAAAAAAGAGTCTATAGTAAAAACTCCTATAGACTCTTTTCTTAATATTTTTGTCTTTTAATATCGAATTATCTGACCTAAACGCAACTTTGAGTTTCTGGCTATGCGATTTTGCTTACACAACTTTGCAATTGTAGTGCCGTGCATAGATGCAATTTTCGACAGAGTATCGCCAGACTTAACTTTGTGTACTCTTGCAGAACGCTTTGGCTTTTCGGCAACAGCCTCTTCAGCTGTCTCGTTTGCCATGTCGTTGGCGGCATTCACCTCGTCAATTCCGACAGATGCAAGAGCCGATGCCTTGCGGCGGTGATCGCGTGACGAAGCCTTGTGATATACATAGAAGTCGCCTGTTACATCCTGATTCTCGAAGTCGAACAAGAACTTCGGGTTGATGGCCTCACCCAGCAGGCGAGTCTCGAAATGCAGATGCGAACCTGTTGAACGACCAGTATTTCCTCCCAGTCCGATTACGTCTCCAGCCTTGACTTCCTGCTCTGGCTCGACCAATTGTTTGGACAAATGTCCATACACAGTCTCAAGTCCGTTTGGATGGCGTATAACGATGAACTTTCCGTAGCCTCTTCTCTCGTAGCGTACAACTCGCACCTTGCCGTCGAAGGCAGCGCGGATTGTGTCGCCAATGTAAACTTTCACATCAAGTCCCTTGTGCGTTCTTCCCCAACGAGGACCGAACTGCGATGTAATCTGCCGGCTTGTTGTAGGCATGCAAAATCCGCGGAGGTCAATCTTGAAACTGTCTGGCATCTGAACATCGCCATAAGCGTGAACATACTGAGTATTCCAGTTTGGATAGATTGAATAACCGTCATACTGTCCCTTCTCGGCGTTAATCAGGTTCTGCAATGCCACTGAATCAACGGCACGCATCTTGCGGTCGATTGGTGCCTGACGCGCAATAAGATCTTGGCCAAATGCTGCAACACTTGACAAAGTCAACATAGAAAAAGCTAATATTCGTATTTTCTTGCTAAAACTCATTATTAGTTAATTGTCTCTTAATAAAATATCACTTATATTTTTTTGGATTCGTGCAAATATACGTTTTTTATGCAACTCCACCAAACTATTTAACATTTTTTTAGCCTAAATATCTGATATTTAACATTTCGAGATGTTCTACAACATGAATTATAGTAAATCTGGGAGTTTAAACAGTTTTGTTCCGTTACTACCCTTAATCAGAATTGTGCAACCCGTTGGTTTACATTTATTTATATATTCTGTAACTTCTTCTACATTATCAAATGTACGATACTGGTGACTGACCTTTGCAAACTCGCTTCCTACCAACCACACGTCCTTCAGACTCATTGTCGACACGAAATTGACTATTTTCTCGTGCTCTGTCACGCTTGCTTCGCCAAGTTCCTTCATGTCGCCAATGATAAGCATTTTGTTCTCGGCATTCATCTGCTTGAAGTTCTCGAGAGCAGCCATCATACTTGTTGGATTGGCGTTGTAGGCATCAACGATAAGCGTGTTGTCTGCCGTCTTGACAAGTTGCGAGCGATTGTTTGTCGGAACATAATTCTCAAGAGCCGCGTTTATGTTTCCGGCCGAAACACCGAACTCGCGCCCAACGGCAACAGCCGAAAGTGCATTGTCGATATTGTATGAGCCAATCAAATGCGTCGTTACGTTATTCCATTCTGAATCGCCCTCACGCCATCTGAAACTCAAGAACGGAGAACAATCAAGCAATTCGCCCACGATTCCAACACCATCGGTCTTACCGTATTCGATGTGTTCGAGCCCCGAAGCAATCCTGACAAGATGTTCGTTGTCGCGATTTATGAAAATCTTGCCGTTCTTTGTGCGAAGATAGTCGTACAACTCGCCTTTCGTGCGAATTACGCCCTCAAACGACCCGAAGCCTTCGAGATGTGCTTTGCCAACGTTCGTAATCAAACCATAGTCGGCATCTACAATCTCGGCAAGCGTCTTAATCTCGCCGGGATGGTTTGCGCCAGTCTCGACAACGGCAATCTGATGCTCGGCTGTAAGACGGAGCAATGTTTTCGGAACGCCGATGTGATTGTTCAGGTTGCCCTGAGTAAAGAGTACGTCGTATTCAGTTGAAAGAACGGCAGAAACGAGTTCCTTTGTGGTTGTCTTTCCGTTCGTTCCGGTAATTTCGATGACTGGAATTGAGAACTGCTCGCGATGATAGTGCGCCAACTGCTGAAGGGTCTTCAGGCAGTCGTCTACAAGAATGTATCTGGCATCACCAGCCTTGGCATATTCAGCCTCATCGACAACGGCATAGGCGCAGCCTTTATCAAGCGCAGCCGAGGCAAAGGTGTTTCCGTTGAAGGTTTCGCCCTTCAGAGCCAAGAAAATTGAGTTTTCGGGACAATCGCGCGTATCGGTAGTGATTGTCTGATGCTTTACAAAAAGCTTATGTAATTCAGCAATATCCATTTCTACAAATATATATTTTATTCCGATAAAACTTCGATTAAAAGTCGGTCGAGTTCGTCTGATGTTATGTCAAGCGACAGCGAGCCTTGGCGGGCAACTGTTATTCCGCCAGTCTCCTCGCTGACTACAATCGACATGGCATCGCTCACCTGAGTAATTCCGAGTGCGGCACGATGCCTGAGTCCGAGCCAGTTTGGAATGTCTTGGTCGTGCGCAACAGGAAGAAGACATCCGGCAGCGCGTATTTTCATTCCACTGATAATCATCGCGCCATCGTGCAGCGGACTGTTCTTGAAGAAGATATTCTCGATAAGCCGCTCGCTTACAAGTGCATCAATCTCCTCGCCTGTGTTTACTATGTCGCCAAGTTGCATGTGTTTCTCAATGATTATCAGCGCGCCAACCTTTTGGCGACTCATAGACTGGCACGCCCTGACAATCGGAGTAACGATGGCAAGTTCGGACTTTGAATCTTTTCTTCTGCCAAGAAAAAGGCGGAAGAGCGAGTAAGCCTTGCGCTGCGTTCCGATGGTCTGGAGGAAGCGTCTGATTTCATCCTGAAAGATGACGATGAGGGCAAGAACGCCCACGCTAACGAGTTTGTCGAGGATTGCGCCGAGAAGTTTCATCTCTAACAAACGCGACACCACGAACCACAATATTATAAAAAAAAGAATTCCAAGGAAAGCATTCATAGAGCCGCTCGCCTTCATGAGGCGGTACACATAGTACAGCATCATGGCAACAAGCAGGATGTCTATCGCATCCTTTAAATGGAACTCTATAATACTCAAAAGGATCATTTAGCCAATAGTTTTTGTATAAGGTTTACTACTTCAACGCACGTTGCAACATCGTGTACTCGCAGGATGTTTGCACCTTTCAGCAAAGAAATTGTATTAAGTACGGATGTTCCGTTAAGTGCTTCGTCGGCGGTGATACCGAGCGCCTTGTATATCATGCTCTTGCGAGATATTCCTACGAGCAGAGGGAGTTCGAATTCGAGCAGTTCTTCCTGATGGTTCATCAGTTCGTAGTTATGCTCAACGGTCTTGCCGAATCCGTAGCCGGGGTCGAGGATTATGTCCTTCACACCAAGATCGCGCAACCGCTGCACTTTCTCGGCGAAATACATGAAGACTTCTTTCACCACATCATCGTAATGCGGATTCTGCTGCATATTCTGCGGAGTACCCTGCATGTGCATCAATATATAAGGTATGCCAAGTTTTGCAACGGTGGCGAACATATCTTTGTCGAGCATACCGCCCGAAATGTCGTTTACTATTCCGACGCCGTATTCCTCGACGCACATTTTGGCAACGTCGGCTCTGAATGTATCGACCGACACGATGGCATCTGGCGCAACTCGCTGTATGACGGTCAGACCTTTACGGAGTCGTTCCATCTCTTCGGAAGGAGAAACATCGTCGGCATTCGGTCTTGACGAATATGCTCCTATGTCTATTATCGATGCGCCTTCGCCGATTATCTGCCTTACTCTGGATTCGATTTCGTCCTCGGTTTGTTTTCGGCTGCCCGAATAGAACGAATCGGGAGTTACGTTCAAGATTCCCATTACCTGAGGCTCGGACAAATCGAGCAACCTGCCGTTTATATTCAGAGAATATTGCACTAGTCCTTTCATCTTTGTTTCTTTTTATTTTTGTTTCAGGTTCTTACACATATATCTGACAGGATACCAGACTGACGCATATCCAACGGCGAGCACAGTGACGAACACAACGAGCACGTCGAGAAAATGCACGCTTACGGGATAGGCATCTACCACAAAATTTCCGCCTTCGTCGCCAAGTCTGAGCAAGCCGAATGTCTGCTGGGCATAGCACAGAATCAGTCCGATGATGAGTCCAGCCACGGCTCCGAAGGTTGAAATCATTCTGCCTTCGAGCATGAAAATCTGGGCAATCTGACGGTCGGATGCGCCAAGATTGCGAAGCGTCTGCGTATCTTTCTCCTTATCGAGAATTAGCATCGACAAAGAGCCAATTATGTTGAAGCAGGCAATAACCAAGATGAATGTGAGGAAAACGTATGAAATGAGTTTCTCGACCTTCATAATCTTGAATATATCTTCTTGCTGCTCGTATCGGTCTTTCACAACGAACTTGTCGCCTATCGCCTGCTGAACCTTTTCTTTTGCCATTTCAACATCAACGCCGTCGGCAACCTTCAGTTCGAGCGAACTAAGTTCGTCTTCGCGGTCGAACAGTTTCTTTGCAAAGCGCAACGAGGCGATGACGTAATGCGAATCGTACCGCTGCTGATGCACCTGAAACAATACGCCCGGCGAATACAACTCATCCTGATTGAAACTTTCTTCGGGATGAAGCATATCAACCTTCTCGCCCTTGGTTGGAGCATAAACCTGCACAGGCTCGTCGAAGCGGACGTTTGTGCCCAGGTTTGCGGCAACGCCAAGTCCGAGAATTCCGTAGTTAAGCACATCGGCCTGAAGTTCGAAGCAGCCGTTGCCATACAACGTTTCGTTGAACGACGTGAGACGTTGAAAACTCTCGTCAACGCCTTTGATTGTGACCATCTGCTGACGGTCGCGATATCTCAGCAAAGCCTGATCTTCGAGGCATGGAGTGCACACCACGATTTCCGGAATCTGCTTAACCTTGTCGATGGCAAGTTCGGATTCCTTGAAGTTTTTTCCTTTTACAGCAGTAATCTTCAGTTCAGGGTCGAACGACGTAAAGAACGATGCGACCATGTCGTGAAAGCCGTTAAACACCGAGAGCGTGCATATCAGGGCTATGGTGGCAACGGTAACTCCGCAAACCGAGATGCCCGATATTATGTTTATGGCATGATGCGACTTCTTTGAGAAGAGATAACGGACTGCTATATAAAAAGGAAATCTCACTTCTTCAAAAGTTTATCAATATTTTCGATGTAATCGAGAGAATCGTCAACGAAGAACTTCAGTTCTGGGATAATACGAAGTTGATGACGTACACGGCCGCCAAGTTCGAATCGGATTGACTTTACATTATCGTTGATGTTCTTAACAATCTCCTCGTTTCTGTCAGACGGAAAAACGCTGAGGTATGCACGGCACACGCTCATATCAGGGCTTATCCTGACTGCGCTTACCGAAACAAGCACACCACGCATCGCAGATGTCTGCTTCTGGAATATGTCGCTCAACTCCTTCTGTATAAGTCGGGCAATTTTGTTTTGTCTTGTAGTTTCCATAAATCTATTTCTTTCTAATTATTGTTAATCCGTCGCGCAGAGGCAGAATAACCTTCTCAACGCGGTCGTCTTTCGCAACCAAGTCGTTGAAGGCTCTTATTCCAACCGTCTGGGCATCCTTGTCGTAAGCCGGGTCGGCAACATGTCCGTCCCACAAAGTGTTGTCGGCAAGCATATATCCTCCGGCCGACATGTGCTGCATAACCATATTATAATAATCAACATACTTGCGCTTGTCGCCGTCTATAAAGGCGAGGTCGAACATCACGTCCATCTCAGGAAGATGCTCGAGCGCATCACCAATTCTGAAGTCAATTTTGTCGGCATACTGCGAATTTTCGAACCAAGGACGAGTAAAGTCCTCCTGCTCGTCGTTAATCTCGAAGGTGTAGATTTTGCCGCCATCTTCGAGTCCCTCAGCCATGCAAAGAGCCGAATATCCGCTGTAAGTTCCAATCTCCAGAACATTTTTAGGACGAACCATCCGGACGAACATCTTCAAGAGCCTTCCTTGCAGATGTCCCGAAGCCATGCGCGGTCTGAGCAACTGCGTATGAGTGGCTCTGTACAGACAGTGAAGGTATTCACCCTCCTCGTCTATATGTTCAAGAATATATTCGTCCAGTTGGTCCGTCTCAACCATAGTTCATTCCTTATAGAAAATTACAGATAGCGGTTTTGGTTTGGCAGAGCGTAATCCTCGGCATTGTCGAGCACGTCCTTAACCTGATTGATTTCGAGGAACGATGTGCTTGTATGCAACTTGCCGCCACTCAGATATGCCACATAGTCGTTTGGAGTAAGAACACCATCGCGAAGCAACTTGCGCAAACCTGCGAAGTAGTATTCCTGACCGTTCTCTCTCTCAGGCAAGAAGATAGCCTCAACGCCGTATGAAAGAGCCAACTGGCGCATTGTCTTTTCTTTGTAGCAGATAGCCAACACATTGACAGGTCCGCGGAAAGATGAAATGTATCTTGCAGTTCTACCTGTAAAACTATCGGTAATGATAGCCTTGATATTCATCTTTACGGTAGCCTTTACAGCCTGCTTTGAAAGGAACTCTGTAGGGTCGCAGTTCTCAGAAAGCGGAATACGGATGTCGTACTGAGTCTGACGGTCTTTCTCTGCCTGACAAGCCACCTTGGTCATAGTGCGGATAGCCTCGAGAGGATACTTTCCGTAAGCAGTCTCGCCGCTAAGCATCAAGGCTGATGTGCGGAAGTAAACGGCATTTGCAATATCTGTAACCTCGGTACGTGTTGGACGAGGGTTCTTAATCATGCTGTGAAGCATCTGAGTTGCAACGATAACCGGCTTGTGAGCCAAGATAGCCTTGCGGATGAGCTGACGCTGGATGCCCGGAATCTTCTCCTGAGCCACCTCGATGCCAAGGTCGCCGCGAGCAACCATGATACCGTCGGCAACGGCAAGAATCTCGTCGATATTGTCAACACCTTCCTGATTCTCAATTTTTGCAATGATGCGGATATCGCTGTGATGAGCATCAAGAATCTCCTTTATGTCGAGGATATCCTGCTTGTTGCGCACGAATGAGTGTGCGATGAAGTCGATATCCTTCTCGATAGCAAACAGAATGTTGTTACGGTCTTTCTCTGTAAGAGAAGGAAGATTGATGCGTACGCCCGGAACATTAACGCTCTTGCGGCTGCCAAGACCAGCCTCGTTCTGAACCTCGCAAAGAAGGCTGTCGGCGTTCTTCTCAAGAACCTTCAACTCCAAGTCGCCATCGTCGATAAGGATAAGACTTCCTACCTTAAGGTCGTTAACGAAGTTTGGATATGAAACAGAGATAACGTCCTTTGTGCTCAACTGGTCGGGGTTGCCAACGATGGTAACCTTGTCGCCAATGTTGTACATAATATCTTCGTTGCCCTCGGCAAGTTTTGTTGTTCTTACCTCAGGACCTTTTGTATCAATAAGTATGGCAATGCGGTTGCTTACTTCGCGCACATTGTCGATAACCTTTGTTAATCCCTCGCGAGTGGCATGTGCTGTGTTCATACGAACAACGTTCATACCAGCCTCAAACAAATCTCTAATAAAATCTACCTCACATCTCTCGTCAGAGATCGAAGCAACAATCTTTGTCTGCTTTAACATCATAAGCCGTAATTTTTTACTCGTTTATTACTATGGGTGGTTGGTTTTATTGAATGTGTCAGTGTTTCAAGTGTTCTTTAAGAGCCTCAACTGCAAGTCGATACGAATCGAGTCCGAAGCCGCATATTACGCCAAGGCATGCACACGAGATGAACGACTTGTGTCTGAACTCCTCGCGCTTGTGAACATTCGAGATATGAACCTCGATGGTTGGGGCTGTAACTGCTCTAAGAGCATCTTGAAGAGCCACAGATGTATGGGTGTATGCACCTGCATTCAGAACAATGCCATCATAGTCGAACCCTACTTCGTGAATTTTGTTAATCATCTCGCCCTCTACGTTGCTCTGGTAGTAGTGGAACTCGATGTCGGGATATCTCTCACACAAGGTTTTGTAGTAATCTTCGAATGATGTGGCGCCATAAATCCCCGGCTCGCGCTTGCCTAAGAGGTTGATATTGGGGCCGTTTATAATCTGTATTCTCATCTTTTTACACAATTTTCTGCAAAATTACACAAAAGTTCGAACATTTCGGCTCTTAGATGCAAAAATAATCATATCATTTGCAACTATTATCCAAAGATGCTTCCGGCACGGCACATTCAGAAATACGACTAAGCATTGGAGTTTGTTTTGGGTGCTATCTAATGATTATAATGTTGCCACTCTTATGTTTTTCACCACGCATTTTTTCTATCTGACGATTACGTTCTGCCAGCCACTCTTTTTTAATCTGTTCTTCTGAGCATTAGTATTTAGCAAAAAGAATATGCCTGCGGCGAAAAGCATTAAACGTTTCATAGTATAAGTTTTAAGAAAAAAGAATGCGAATCCCGAAGAATCCGCACTCTTATAGTTTGTCATAAAAGAATTATGCTTTCTTGATGAAATCGACAATCCATGCGCCGACTTCCTTTGTGCCATACTTAGCACCGCCCTCAACCTGAATCTCAGGAGTGCGGACGTTCTGGTCGAGAGATGCGTCGACAGCCTTGCGGATAAGCGCGCCCTCTTCCTTGAGGTCGAAATACTCGTACAACATAGCAACAGAAAGAATCTGAGCCAATGGGTTTGCGATGTTCAAGCCCTTGCCCTGTGGCCATGAGCCGTGGATTGGCTCGAATACTGGAGTTGACGAACCTGTCGATGCAGAAGGAAGCAATCCCATTGAACCTGTGATGCATGAGCCCTCATCTGTAAGAATGTCGCCGAAAGTATTCTCTGTTACCATTACGTCGAAGAACTTAGGCTCCTGAATCATACGCATTGCTGCGTTGTCAACATACATAAAATCTGTTGTAACATCAGGATACTGAGGAGCGAGTTCCTGCGCAACCTTACGCCACAAACGGCTTGATGCAAGAACGTTTGCCTTGTCAACAACCGTAAGGTGCTTTCTGCGCTGGCGAGCATACTGATAGCCGACCTTCAGGATTCTCTCAACCTCTGGACGGCTGTAGTAGTTTGTATCGAGAGCATCCTCAACGCCTTCCGCATTTACTGTAGGCTCCTGCTTCTTTCCGAAGTACATACCACCAGTAAGCTCACGGATGCAGATAAAATCGGCACCGCGTACAATCTCGTCCTTGAGTGGTGACTTGTGAACCAAGCAGTCGAAAGTTGTCACAGGACGGATGTTTGCAAACAAACCAAGTTTCTTACGCATAGCAAGCAAGCCCTGCTCTGGACGAACCTTTGCTGTTGGGTTGTTGTCGAACTTAGGGTCGCCAACGCTTGCAAAAAGAACAGCATCAGCCTCTTCGCACACCTTGAATGTCTCTTCTGGGAATGGGTCGCCCACCTCGTCGATAGCGTGAGCACCGCAAAGAGCCTCCTTGTACGAAACCTTGTGTCCGAACTTCTCGGCAACGGCCGACATTACAGCCACTCCCTGCTCCATAATCTCTGGACCGATACCATCACCGGCCAATACAGCAATCTTTAATTCCATTGTGTCTTATATTTTTTATCGTTACTTTTTATCTTTGTCTTCAAGAAGATTGAGCATCTTTATCGTTGCCTTGATAGCCGCCTCTGTCTGGTCGGCGTCAAGACCGCGCGTCTTGAACTCCTTGCCCTCGAACGTCCAGCCAATGGTTGTCTGCACAAAAGCATCGGTTCGACCGCCCGGCGGAATGTTTACCTGATAGTTGGTGAGCCAAGGGAACTTGCGCTCGAGTTTGTTTTTGTAGATGTGACGCACGGCACGGACAAAGGCATCGAACTGACCATCGCCGCTTGCATTCTCCTCGTATGTCTCGCCGTTTATCTCGAGTTTCACGCTTGCCATCGGCTTCAGACCGTAAGCGGTCGTAACAACGTAACTTAGGAGTTTGATGTTCTCGTCGGGAGCATCGTGCTTCAGCACATCGTTTACAATGTACGGAAGGTCGTCTTGCGTAACCTGCTGTTTCTTGTCGCCAAGTTCGATGATTCGCTGAGTAACCTTGCGCGTCTGCTCTGGCGTGAGTTCCATTCCGAGCTCCTCAAGATTCTTCAGGATGTTAGCCTTTCCGCTGCTCTTGCCGAGCGCATACTCGCGTTTTCTACCAAATCGCTCTGGAAGAAGGTCGTTGCAATAAAGATTGTCCTTGTTGTCGCCATCGGCATGGACGCCCGCCACCTGCGTAAACACGCTCTCGCCCACAATTGGCTTGTTTGGCGGAATGATGATGCCCGAATAACTCTCAACCAGTCGGCTTGCCTCGTTCAGTTTGCTCTCGTCGATACTCGTCTCGGCATTGAAATGGTCTTTCAGTATAGCCTGAACGCTTGCCAGAGGAGCGTTTCCTGCACGCTCGCCAAGTCCGTTGACGGCTGTATGTATCCCCTTGCATCCGCTCAGCACGGCTGAAAGCACGTTCGAGATGGCAAGGTCGTAATCGTTGTGCGCATGGAAATCGAAATGCAAGTTGGGATAGCGTTTCACCATCTTTCGCATATATTCAAGGCACGAAAGCGGATTGAGCACTCCGAGCGTGTCGGGAAGCATGTATCGCTTTATGTCCGAATCTTTCAGGGCATCAACAATCTGAAAAACGTATTCGGGAGAGTCCTTCATTCCGTTGCTCCAGTCTTCGAGATACACGTTTACCGAGATGCCGAGTTTCTTGGCATACTCGAGCGATTTTTTTATGTCGGCAAGATGCTCTTCGGGAGTCTTCTTCAGTTGCTGGGTGCAATGTCTTAGCGAGCCTTTACACAGCAGATTTATGCACTTGCATCCAACCTCGTTAATCCAGTCGAGTGACGTTGTTCCGTCAACAAAGCCAAGCACCTCAACGCGGTCAATCATCCCGGCTTTGTCTGCCCATTGGCAGATTCGCTTAACAGCCTCTTTCTCGCCCGACGAGACGCGGGCCGAAGCAACTTCAATGCGGTCTACCTTGAGGTCGTTGAGCAGAGTTCGGGCTATGATAAGTTTTTCGTGGGGCACGAAAGACACTCCGCTGGTCTGTTCGCCATCGCGGAGTGTCGTGTCCATTATCTCAATGCGTACTTGTCTCTGTTTCTCCATAAACTAATCAAGCATTCTTCTGCTCCCAAGCCTCAATCTTGTCCTTGTTTTCAAGAAGGAAGTCGATATCGTCGAGGGCATTCATCAGGCAATACTTCTTGTAAGCGTTGATGTCGAACTTCTCGCTCTTGCCTGTCGAAAGGTTTGTTACAGTCTGGTTTGGCACATCGACCTTTACCTCTGCCTTCGGATTAGCCTTTACTGTTGCGAAGAGTTCTGTCTGGAACTCCTTGCTTACGATTACTGGAAGAACGAAGCAGTTGAGCAGGTTGTTGCGGTGGATATCTGCGAAAGACGAAGATATAACCACGCGAACTCCGTAGCCGGCAATAGCCCATGCTGCATGCTCGCGCGAACTTCCTGAGCCCCAGTTCTGACCGCCGATAATGATTTCATGAACGCCCTCGCGAGGTGCCTCGCTAAAGTCTGGCTGATTCAGAACGAAGTCGGCAACAGGCTTGTCGTTTGCATCGTAGCGCAAATCGTGCATAAAGGCATCGCCAAAGAACTTAGGGTCGCGTGTAGTCGATGCCAGATAACGTGCCGGGATGATAAGGTCTGTATTACAATTGTCTATCTCGATTGGAATACATGTTGACTGTATGATATTGAATTTTGCTTTCATCTTTAATTAAAGTTTTCTTGGATCGGTGATTACTCCTGTTATTGCACTCGCTGCAGCCACAAGTGGTGAGCAGAGAACGGTTCTTGCGCCCGGTCCCTGACGACCAACGAAGTTACGGTTGCTTGTAGAGATTGACAGTTTGCCGGCAGGAACCTTGTCTGGGTTCATGGCAAGGCATGACGAACATGATGGAAGACGCAGTTCAAAGCCAGACTCCTCAAGAATCTTGTCGATGCCCTCTTCTACAATCTGCTTGCGAACGAGCCATGAGCCCGGAACAAGCCATGCAACAACATTGTCGGCTTTCTTCTTGCCCTTAACGATGCTTGCAAATGCGCGGAAGTCCTCGATACGACCGTTTGTACATGCTCCGAGGAACACATAGTCAACTGGGTGACCTTCGAGTTTCTCGCCCGGATTGAACTGCATATACTCAAGCTGGCTCAAGAATCCTGCTCTTTCAGCCTCCGGGATGCTCTCGAGAGTAGGGATGTTGCCGTCGATGGCAATACCTGCGCCCGGATTTGTTCCGTAAGTGATGCGTGGAGCGATGTCGGCAGCGTTGTAAGTAACTTCCTTGTCGAATACGGCATTGTCGTCGCTCTTCAACTTCTTCCACTCATCAACGGCCTTGTCCCAAGCCTCGCCCTTTGGAGCATACTCTCTGCCTTTCAGATAAGCGAATGTTGTCTCGTCTGGAGCGATGATACCAGCGCGGCTTCCCATCTCGATAGAAAGGTTTGACAATGTAAGACGACCTTCCATAGACATGTTGCGGATTACCGAGCCGGCATACTCAACAACATAGCCAGTTGCGCCTGAAGTTGTCATCTGAGCCATGATGTAAAGAGCCACGTCCTTGGCTGTAACGCCCGGCTGTAACTCGCCCTCAATGTTTATGCGCATTGACTTAGGCTTAGACTGAAGAATTGTCTGGCTTGCAAGAACCTCGGCAACCTCGCTTGTTCCGATACCCATAGCAAGAGCGCCAACCGCTCCGTGAGTAGATGTGTGCGAGTCGCCGCAGACAATTGTCATGCCCGGCAGAGACAAACCTTTCTCTGGACCAACAACGTGAATAATTCCGTTGTCTTTCGTTCCCATTGTAAAGTGTGTGATGCCGAACTCCTCGCAGTTCTTCTTCAGAGTCTCAACCTGCTTACGGCCGATAGGGTCGTTTATCACCTCCTGCTGGTCAGAAGGTGTATTGTGGTCTGGCATTGCGAAAATGTGGTCTGGGCGGAAAACCTTTATGCCCTTGTCGCGCAATGTGTCGAATGCCTGTGGAGTTGTAACCTCGTGACAGTACAATCTGTCAATGTAAAGCTGTGTAGGGCCGTCCTCAACAGTCTGCACTACATGCTTGTCCCAAATCTTGTCAAATAAAGTATTAGCCATTATTTCGTTGTTTATTTTATTCTTTCCGTTATTTTCTGAATTTGTTTATACAGTCGATATAAGCCTCGACAGATGCCGTAACAATATCGGTGTTCGCTCCGAATCCGTAGTACATCATGCCGTCATACTCAACCTGCATGTGAACTTTACCAACATCATCGCTGCCCTTGTTTATTGCCTGAATGGTGAACTCCTTCAGAACCATCTCTCTCTTTATTATGTTCTTCAGAGCCTTGATGGCAGCATCTACCGGACCGTTTCCGCTTGCAGCCGCCTCGAACTTCTCGCCTGCAATGTCAAGACCGATGCTTGCCACCGGACGAGTGCCCATTCCGCTTGTAACCTGAAGGAAGTCGAGTTTGATGCTGTGCGACAATGCTCTGTCGGCACCAGCCAGCATCAGAATGTCGTCGTCATTAACCTCCTTTTTCTTGTCGGCAAGTTTCAAGAACTCCTGATATGTTCTGTCGAGTTTCTCACCGTCGAGTTCAACGCCAAGGACAGAAAGACGATGCTTCAGAGCGGCTCTACCGCTACGGGCCGTAAGAACGATGGCATTATCGTTGATGCCGACCTCCTTCGGATCCATAATCTCGTAGGTCTTGACGTTCTTCAGCACACCGTCCTGATGAATGCCCGAAGAATGGGCAAACGCGTTCTTTCCAACGATTGCCTTGTTTGCCTGAACCGGCATGTTCATCAAGCTCGAAACCATTCGGCTTGTCTGATATATTTTTGTTGTGTTTATGTTTGTCTCCAATCCAAGGTCAGGATGTGTCTTGAAAATCATCGCAACCTCTTCGAGCGATGTGTTTCCGGCACGCTCGCCAATTCCGTTGATTGTTACCTCAACCTGACGGGCACCGTTCAGCGCGCCAGCCACAGTATTGGCCGTTGCCATTCCCAAGTCGTTGTGGCAGTGAGTTGAAAGGATTGCTTTTCCCGAAGACAAGCCGTCAACATGCTCCATCAGATACTTAATCTTGTTTCCGTACTCAAACGGAATTCGGAATCCTGTTGTATCCGGAATATTCACCACGGTTGCTCCTGCCTTTACCACAGCCTCTACCACTCGAGCCAGATATTCGTTGTCGGTACGGCCGGCATCCTCGGCATAGAACTCAACGTCCTCAACAAATCTCTTTGCATACTTAACGGCAGCAACTGCACGCTCAATAATCTCCTCGGGAGTAGAGTTGAACTTGTACTTTATATGAGACTCAGAAGTTCCGATACCCGTGTGGATTCTCTTGCGCTTTGCAAACTTCAGGGCATCGGCAGCAACTTCTATATCTTTCTCTACGGCACGCGTAAGTGCGCAGATTGTGGGCCATGTAACAGCCTTTGATATTTCTATAACCGAATTGAAGTCGCCCGGACTCGAAATTGGGAATCCAGCCTCGATAACATCTACGCCCAAAGCCTCAAGCTGCTTTGCTACCTGAATCTTCTCAACAGTGTTAAGTTGGCATCCCGGCACCTGCTCGCCGTCGCGCAAAGTGGTATCAAAAATAAATAATCTGTCGCTCATATGAATTTAGTTTTACAAAAACATTTTTCAACCAGAAGAATCATTCACCAAAAAAGCCTTTCGCACAACGGAAGTGAGAAAGGCTTTCTATCGGTTTTACTACCACTATTATGCACAATACTCACTTCCACCAGCGTTTGCCAGAAGAATAATATTGCTTAGCAAAATAATATGTAGTGCATGATTATTCATTATTTTTCTTTTTTTCAGATGCAAAGATACGCTTTTCAGACGAACCCACAAAATAAAACTATAAGTTTTTTGTTTAAAAATCTTACAAATTATAATTTTACAACATATAAGTGCTTAAAAATTATTGTCTTTTATCATTTTTATGCTTTCCCAACTCCATTCCGAGTCTGAACTCAAGTTGGTCGGCCTTGCCTAGATGTGCCTTGACATGATATCCGGCATACAATCCGCCAGCCTTTGGAATTCTGTATCTTACACCAAGAAACTCGTAATAGAACTGCTCATACTTGTGTTCCCAATATCCTGTCTGATGCTGAAGATAAAAGCCGAGAGCCACGTTTACCGAAAGATTCTTGTAAGAAGCCTCATGCTTTGCCGACACTCCGACATACCACGGAGATGCGTCTCTCACTTCTACTCCAGTCGCACGGTCTATGTCGTTTATCTTGTTATTACATGGTGCATACGAGCAGTCAACGCCCAATCCGACGGCATACCTGAACGTATATTTGTACATCAAATCGACTGATACATTATAAGTTGGATATACCGAGAAATTTGAATAGTTTCTTTCTTCCGGATTTTTTGCTTCCTGATGTTCATACGCGCTTATCAGGCTCTTCAATCCTACGCCGAACGAAACATCGGGATAGAAATATGGTTTCCAACTGTCGTAATTCGGCTTTGCGAACTGTCTGCCACGTTCGTAGTCATCACAATAATAACGGGCTTTCACGCCAAGTCCAAACATATTCGCACCTTTGTTGGGCCTGTCCGTTCCGCCGTTTGAAAGATGGTTGAACTGCGGTCCGACACCAATTTCGAATCTGTCAAGCCGATAGTTCAAATATGCAGCAAAGCCAACGAACACGCTGTAACGCGAGCCAATGAGCGTATTGTCGATATCGTTCTTCGGATTATACGAGTGTGAGTTGTATGCTATTCCGTTTTCAAGAACATAGTCGGCACTGAAATTGCCACATTCCCAAAAACGGCGTCGGAATGCTAAGGTAAACGAAAGGGCATTTCCCATCCTTGACTGATAGTCTGCCTTATTCTCTGCATTGAACATTCTTATTTTGTGCGCATCAACAAAGCCGATGCCAGCACTCAGCGTTGGGTAGTTGTATGCGTAGTCCGACCACGATGTATCGCGAACCGAGGCTCTGTATCCAAGCGACAAAAAATAACTTTTCTGTCTATTCTCGTGCAAGTATTGCTTAACCTCATCGTCGAACTTCAGAACTGTTCCGGCATTCAAGCCTGCTTCTACAATATATGTCTTTTTGTCTTTTCCTATACTGTCGTTATCTGCCAAAACTTCTCCACCTCTAAACAAAAAAATGATTGTAAAAATAAATAATAATGTTGATTTTTTTCTCATGAGATCTATTTCCATTGATATCCTACTTTTTTCTTTCCCCAATAACTGTCGGCTTTCAATTTTAAGAATTCAATATCTGGCAGACTTCCGTCCTCTTTTCTGTCCAGCGTAAGTTCATACGCCTCAAGCCCAACGAAGTCCTTGTCCGTTAAATCAGGACCGTCTGACAAGAACGTATTGTTCTTGAATGTTGAAAGAGCAGAATCGACCTCGCTAATAAGTGGGCGAGGAACTCTTGGACGATAAGAGATGTTATTCTCAAACACATGTCCGTAACCATTCACATCAACAGGCTCTTCGACCGATTTTCTATTTGGCATCGGGAAATTATACGGATTATAATATGCCGTATTGTTTATGAACTTCAGTCCTCCCAGATGATGATTAGAATAGAATCCTCTGTTTCGGTTGAAATACGCAATGCAATTCTTTATAGTATGCACAGGAATTACCGACGGATTGCGGGTTTTCTGACGCATGCCGTAACCTCCGCATTTGAATCCCGAACCGTCGCCTTTCTTGTTGAAAGATGCTGGAGCATACCCGTTGAAGAACGACCAGCAATTCTCTATCAGAATTGGAGCCTTGCAATTTATCAGGTCGAAGCCATCGTCGCTGTTATGCCATGCTCTACAGCCTCTGAACACATTACCTACGCTACTTTCGGTCTGAACGTGCGCACCAAAGCCGTCAACATTGCCTCCAGTTCCGTTCTCGCCAACCTTATCGTAGTTGTTGTAAGCATCACAATTCAGTATCAGATTATTTGAACCTTGAACAATGTAAACTCCGATAGCCATTCCGTCGTGCATCGACACGTTGTTTATCAGATTATTGCTTCCCTTAACAATTCTGAAGCACTCCGACTGTGTATGACCCGTCATCGTTACTTGTACGCGCACGACTTCAATATTATGAATCTCAATATAACTGCCATCAACCCAAAAAGCAGCCACGCGCAATCCATCAGGTCTTAGATTGAAGAAATCCAGAACCGGTCGCTCACCGTCAACAATCTCGCCCTTGTAAATGATATGCTTGTCTGCCGTTCCACTCTTCTTCATGTGAAACGCAATAGCATACGGACTGATTGAATCTGTAATCTGAGAATTATCGTACTTGTAATGGCCAGCCTTTATATGCACCACATCACCCGGTTCGGCCAACGCCTGAGCCTTGGTTATAGTGAACACGGGGCTTGATGCAGACCCGTTGTTTGTATCACTGCCTGTCGGCGACATGTACAAATCCTTACCAATAGAAGCCTGTGTCATAGCAAGGCATACAATAAAGGTAAATAGTTTTATAAGGTTGCCCTTGGTTAGCATTTTAAAGGATATTAGAAATGAGCAAATTTGCTCGTCTGCAAATTTATATAAATTTACGAACCCAACAAATTGTTTTAAGAAAAAATAGATAAAGGCGAAATATTAGTATAAACACACGCGTTTACAACAGAAATAACACGTTTTTTTCAGTTGTTTCCCCATTTTCAAAGATTCATCTATTACACCACAATTTTCTTATCTAAAAAACGGGATTTTTTAGATAGATTCACACAAACGCAAGAAGTCCCCCTCAGGCATTGACCTGCGGAGGACTCTCTATTCTTAAAAACGGCGGCTACCTACTCTCCCACATTGTATCGCAGTACCATCGGCGTGAGTGAGCTTAACTTCTCTGTTCGGAATGGGAAGAGGTGGAACCTCACTGCTATAACCACCTGAATATCTTTTTCTGACCTTCTTTCTTTATTTTCTGTCAGCATTCAGTTCTTTAAACATATTGAAGCAATACAGCAGAACCGACAGTCCTACAACTCAAAGCACATATCCGTGTAAGAAAGCTGACGGGCAATTAGTAGTGCTCGGCTTTGGTGTCGCC